>NZ_JAZGQE010000027.1:0-37532 GCF_048593885.1 Yersinia sp. 1252 StPb PI
CAATAAAATCAATGTGAAAAAGATAAAAAAAGGGAGGCTTTCGCCTCCCCTTTGCACTCCCCAAACCTGAATTAATGGTTACGAATATATTCGTCCATATCTGTTTTCAGGTTATCTGATTTAGTCCCGAAGATAGCCTGAACACCAGAACCTGCGACCACTACACCCGCAGCACCCAGTCTCTTCAGACCAGGTTGGTCAACCTTGGAAACATCCGCCACGCTGACACGCAGACGGGTAATACAAGCATCCAGGTTAGTGATGTTCTCTTTACCACCAAACGCATTTACCAGTGCCGCTGACATTTCTGTGCCGCCCTGGACAGTTTGCTCAGTGGTTGTCTCTTCACGACCCGGTGTTTTCAGGTCCAGTTTGGTAATCAGCACACGGAAGATGGTGTAGTACACCAGACCGTAGCAAATACCCACCAGAGGGAACAGCCAGATACGGCTACTGTTACCACTGAGAACAATGAAGTCAATCAAACCATGGGAGAAGCTGGTACCGTCACGCATCCCAAGCAGAATACAGATTGGGAACGCCAGACCGGCCAAAATTGCATGGATAACATACAAAATTGGTGCCACGAACATGAAGGAGAATTCAATTGGTTCGGTGATACCCGTCAGGAATGAGGTCAGTGCTGCGGAGATCATGATCCCGCCCACTTTAGCGCGGTTTTCCGGTTTGGCTGAATGCCAAATCGCAATCGCAGCGGCTGGCAGACCGTACATTTTGAACAGGAAGCCACCAGACAGTTTACCGGCAGTTGGGTCACCCGCCATGTAACGTGGAATGTCACCGTGGAATACCTGACCTGCTGCGTTGGTGTATTCACCAATTTGCATTTGGAATGGTACGTTCCAGATATGGTGCAGACCGAATGGTACCAGCGCACGTTCAACTACGCCGTAGATACCAAAAGCAACGACTGAGTTCTGGTAAGCCGCCCATTGGGAGAAGGTCTGGATCGCAGTACCGATAGGTGGCCATACGAAGGACAGGATCACACCAACGAAGATAGCGGTGAAACCAGAAATAATCGGAACAAAGCGTTTGCCCGCAAAGAAACCGAGATATTCAGGTAACTGAATACGGTAGAAGCGGTTGAACATGTAGGCGGCTATAGCACCTGCAATAATCCCGCCCAGTACCCCAGTATCGGCTAAATGCTTGGCCGCAATTTCTTCTGCTGGCAGATGCAAGACCAGAGGCGCTACCACAGCCATGGTTTTCACCATGATGCCGTAAGCAACAACTGCCGCCAACGCGGATACACCGTCGTTATTGGTAAAGCCGAGTGCAACGCCAATAGCAAAGATTAATGCCATGTTAGCAAAGACGGAACCGCCCGCTTCTGCCATTACGTGAGAGACTACTGTTGGTAGCCAGCTAAAATTCGCGGAACCGACACCCAGCAGAATACCTGCGATGGGTAAGACGGATACCGGTAGCATTAGCGATTTACCTACCTTTTGCAGGTTTGCAAATGCGTTCTTAAACATAGTTGAGTGTGCTCCTGAGTAATAGTGCTTTTCTGCTGTTTCTCGCGTTTATTGGCATTACAAAGGGGGGAGTAAGCCTTTGCGAATAAGGGTGTCTAAAGCACCCTTTTAATTTTTACGAAGAGTAAAATAAATAGCCTGCTTAATGTTTGATGGCAGTCACGTTTCTTTCAAGAAAGCGCTTAACTTGCATCAAATCGCGCATTTTTTGTAAAAAAACGTCAACAAGCCCTGCCCTCACCCAATAAATCGGGTGAGAACATTACTCGTTCCGGGGATTAATTACGAGCTTAAAAAAAAGTATTATTAAGGATGCTAGCTATTTTCACTGGCGAGCCGGGAAGGGTCCAGATGAAATAACCGGCAGAAGTTGTCAGTCGTCGCCTGCGCCAGTGATTCAAGACTCACGCCTTTCAGCACTGCCATATACTCTGCAACATCACGGACATAGGCTGGTTGATTCTCTTTGCCACGATGGGGAACCGGAGCCAGATAAGGTGAATCGGTTTCTACTAATATCCGATCCAGCGGAACATAACGGGCCACATCACGCAGTTGTTCCGCATTACGAAAAGTGAGAATCCCCGAGAATGAGATATAAAAACCGAGGTCTAACAGCGTTGCTGCCGTGGCTTTGTCTTCTGTAAAGCAATGTAAAACACCACCACACTCCTGCGCCTGCTCTTCCTGCAAAATTGCGAGTGTATCTTCACGCGCATCGCGGGTATGCACAATCACCGGTTTGTTTAATTCACGACCAATACGAATATGTTCACGGAAAGAGGCTTGTTGCAGCGGGATATTATCTTGCTGATAAAAATAATCCAGCCCGGTCTCGCCCATCGCCACCACATTATCTGCCGCGGCAAGACTTCTGAGTTGCTGGAAATCATAGCCACCATCGAGATTCAGCGGATGAACACCACATGAAAATGCCACATTTTGGCGTTCGCCAATAAGGGATGTCATGGCAGAAAAGCCCGGTAACGTAGTGGCTACCGCCAGGACGAAACCGACATCCCGCGCATTTGCTTTGGCTAATACATCATCGACGCTGCTGTGCAGCATCTGGTAATCAAGGCTATCAAGATGGCAGTGTGAATCTACTAACAACATAATATTAAACTCTTCCATACTTTTCATAATGGTAGCCGCAGGGGTGTTAGCTATATTCGCTACTCGGCCCATCCTTCGGCCAGCCGCTGCAACGCCAATTACGTTGAGTGTACAATCAAGGTGAGGTGGAATAGGTGCCGGTGGATAACGCGGTTTCCCAGTTAAGTAACAACTCAGTGAGTAACAATTCACGGTTGACACCGACGACAGATAATAATTGATGACGGCATTTTGCCAGTTGTTGCGTTGACTGAAGCAACACCGGTGTGGTGGCTACGAGCGCCAACTGTTGTACCAGCGACAATTGATCCTGATTCACAGCAAACTCGCCAGCACCTTGTTGCCATTTCAAAGCATCCAGCAGCAGCGAAGAGAGCCATTGGAGGCGTTCAGCTGCATCATCATGGTTCAACTGCACTAACAATGACAGTAGATCCGAACTGTTCAATGCACTACTGAGCGCGTTACACAGCGCATTTCGTAGAGTCCAGCGCTCCGGTTGCAACAACCGCTCGGCTGCCAAGGGTGCGCCCTCACTCAATTTAAGCGCGGCCAGCGCCGTCACCGGTTCTGCCTGAATCTGGCGTTGCAGCCATTGCAAACTGAGTGCAGTATCTGGACAGGCCAAATACCAGTAAAAACAGCGGCTACGCAGCGTAGCTAACAAACTGGCGGGTTGATGGCAGTCCAGCAGGAAATAGGTTTTC
Organism: Yersinia sp. 1252 StPb PI; assembly: GCF_048593885.1. Classification (NCBI taxonomy): domain Bacteria; kingdom Pseudomonadati; phylum Pseudomonadota; class Gammaproteobacteria; order Enterobacterales; family Yersiniaceae; genus Yersinia; species Yersinia sp. 1252 StPb PI. The sequence continues at coordinate 3,329 of NZ_JAZGQE010000027.1, forward strand.
TCCGGTGGCTCTTCCAAGGTTTTCAATAAGGCATTTGCCGCCGCATCGGTCAACAGTTCGGCGTGTGGCAACCACACCACCTTAGCCCCACCTTGTTGTGCATGGGAATAGAGCTTATCTATCTGCTGACGCACTAATTCGACCCCAATGCTGCTTTTACCTTTTTCCGGTGCCAGTACATACCAGTCCGGGTGGTTGCCCGCCAGCATTAAACGGCAGCTATGGCATTCACCACAACTTTTCTCACCTTGCCGCTGCTGGCACATCAGCCAGCGACTGAGGCCATAAATCAACGCCGCTTCACCATTACCGGGCAAGGAGTGGAGTAATAACGCGTGGTGCCCGCGCCCGGCAGTATGCTGCCCTATCAACTGGCGATAAGGGGCCGTAAGCCACGGATACCATTTCATTATGCGGTTTCCCGGCTGGCCAGCCATTGAGTCAGTACCCGGCTGATTGATGTGCTCACTTGCTCAAGAGATTGGGAGGCATCGATGGTTTTTATGCTGCTATCAGCGGCGGCCAGTTCGAGATAGCGTGCCCGCGTGCGTTCAAAAAAGGCCAGCGACTCTTGTTCAATACGATCCAACTCGCCACGGGCACGAGCGCGTGCTAAACCGACCACAGGCGGCAGATCAAGATACAGCGTTAGATCAGGGCGGAATTCACCCAATACGGTATCACGCAGTGACGTCATCAGTTGGCTATCAATGCCACGCCCTCCTCCCTGATACGCCTGAGATGAGAGATCATGGCGATCACCCACCACCCAACTGCCTCGAGCCAACGCCGGTTTAATTACATTCTCAACTAATTGTACTCGCGCGGCATACAGCATCAGCACTTCGGCTTTATCTGTCAGGACTTCACCATCAATACCTTGTTTAATCAAATCACGCAGTTTTTCTGCCAATGGTGTTCCACCCGGCTCCCGGGTGAAAACAATATCGTTAATCCCTTGGGCGCGCAGCGTGGCAACCACGGTGTCTCTGGCGGTGGTTTTCCCTGCCCCTTCCAGCCCTTCAATAACGATAAATTTACTGTTCATTTTTATCCTTAAGCGATTGACGATAGACCCGTACCGCTTGGTTATGACTGGCTAAATTGGTGGTGAATGTATGCCCGCCCTTACCATCTGCCACAAAGTAGAGATAGGCGGTTTTGGCCGGATGCGCGGCAGCCGTCAGTGATGCCAGCCCCGGCATGGCTATTGGGGTAGGCGGCAAACCAGAAATCACATAGGTATTATAAGGTGTTGGTGTATCTAAGTCTTTACGACTAATGTTGCCATTATACTTGTCACCCATACCATAAATGACTGTAGGGTCAGTTTGCAGGCGCATACCAATCCGCAGACGGTTAATAAACACCGATGCGACTTTAGTGCGTTCTTCATTTACTGCGGTTTCTTTTTCGATGATAGATGCCATGGTGACCAGCTCACCCGGTGTCTTATAGGGTAAAGATTCCTCTCGCCCTTGCCAAATTTCATCAACTGTCTTTTCCATCTTCGCATGGGCACGTTTGAGTAAGGCCAGATCGGTCGTCCCGGCGGTATAGGAGTAGGTATCAGGATAGAGCCAACCCTCAGGGTGATCACTGTCTTTTAACCCCAGTAACACCGCAATCTCACTATCACTTTTGCCGGCCAAAACATGTTTTACGTACTTCGACTGCTGCAACTCATCCAGCCAGTCACGTAGCCGCTTGCCCTCAATAAAGCGCACGGTAAATTGTGCTTCTTTACCACTGGCGAGTAATTCCAGCATGCCGCGCACCGTCATGCCAGGGGTAAAACGGTAAGTCCCCGCCTTAAATTTTGCCAACTCAGGCTCTATACGCAACAGCCAGGGGAACAAACGGGTGTTTTTAATCACGTGGTCACGTTGCAGTAAATTCTCCAATGCGACCCGCCCCGTACCGGCGGGGAGTTTAAAGATGGTTTCTTGCTGAATAGCCAGCGGCTGGTCCGCAAAGTGTTGTATTTTCTGATAACCCAACAGCACTAATCCCAAACAGATAGCGGCAAAAAGGATTACAACTCGGGTGCTTTTTATTTTCATCGGGTGGCCATCTTCAAATTAAAGGTAGTCATCAACGCTATACATTAAAACCAACATGCTGCTGAGACCATCAGTTATGCATCGCAACAATGCTGATTCAGGAAATCAAACAACTGACGCGAGTGATAAAGCCATTTATCGGCGCGGTTCACAGGCAGTAGCGGCATCAGCGCGTTGCACACGATAATTTCATCCGCATCAGCCAGTGCCTCCAGTGGTTGCGCCACAATCGCTACCTGCTGCCCATGCCCGGCCAGACAAGTAATAATCATCTGGCGCATGATGCCATCAACACCCGACAGGCTTAAATCCGGGGTAAATATTGCGTCACCTTTACGCCAGAATAAATTAGCCGCACAGCATTCCACCAGCAGGCCCGCAGTGTCAAGCACCAGTGCCTCATCAGCCTCTGTCTGCTCAAGATGCGCACGAATCAACACTTGTTCAAGGCGATTTAGATGCTTAACACCCGCCAGCAATGGGCTGCGAGCTAATGTCACCGGGCTTAATGCCAATGAAATACCCCGCTCACGCCAACTATGATAATGCGCCGGATAATCACTAAGCGAAATAATGCGCGTAGGGTGCTGACAAGCAGTACCGCTGTAGCCGCGCCCACCGCTACCCCGGCTAATAATCACTTTCAGTACCCCATCTTCAGTATGGTTTGCCGCCTCGACCATTTCTTTAGTCAAGGCATTCCAGTTTACTGTCGGCATCAACAAGCGTTCGGTTGCCTGTTGCAAGCGCAGTATATGTTTATCAAGCCACACTACCCGACCATGAGATACCCTTGCCGTCGTAAAGCAGCCATCACCAAACTGCACTGAGCGGTCTGACGCTGAAATCAAATTTTGCTCTATACCATTAATCCAGAACATTCAGACTCTCTTTAAATGGGAGGGGTATTGTTTGCCATACATTCAGTTGCTAAATATACCTTGCCAGTAAATATATACTGTACATAAATAAAAATTGTACGTGGCGACAGTAGCAGATTTAGTCAATGGCTGTTTTCAGATTTATCTCTTATTAAGACAGTGATTATGGCGGGATGTTATCTCTTTCTTACTTGGCGCTGTGGCGCGACGTTAGCAGTGACAACACTCACGTTGAGCCATTAAGTGATGCGGGGTTAACCTAATAAAAGACCCGGAAAACCGGGCCTTTTTAGCAGCAGAAGCTTAACAGCCGAAGTTAGACCTTGCGGAAAACTAAAGAACCGTTAGTGCCACCGAAGCCGAAGGAGTTACACAAGGTGTACTCCATATCTTTTACCTGACGGGCTTCATGCGGAACAAAATCCAAATCACAACCTTCATCCGGGTTATCCAGATTAATGGTTGGCGGAATAGCTTGAGAGCGCAACGCCAGCACAGTGAAGATAGACTCAACCGCACCGGCTGCACCTAACAAGTGCCCAGTCATGGATTTGGTGGAACTGACCATCACTTTGCGGGCATCTTCACCAAATACAGACTTAACTGCCTGCGTTTCGGCTTTGTCGCCAGCAGGAGTCGATGTGCCATGGGCATTGATATAGCCGATTTGAGATGGGGTCACACCCGCATCACGTAATGCATTCACCATTGCCAGTGCTGCTCCTGAACCGTCTTCCGGTGGAGATGTCATGTGATAGGCATCGCTGCTCATCCCAAACCCAACAACTTCAGCATAGATTTTTGCACCACGTTTCTTCGCGTGTTCGTACTCTTCCAGCACCATCATGCCTGCGCCGTCACCCAGAACGAAACCATCACGGTCTTTATCCCACGGGCGGCTTGCGGCTTGCGGATTATCGTTACGAGTAGACAATGCACGAGCAGCACCAAAACCACCGACACCCAGTGGGGTACTGGCTTTTTCAGCGCCACCTGCCAGCATGACATCCGCATCATTGTAAGCAATGATACGTGCCGCTTGACCGATGTTATGCACACCAGAAGTACAGGCAGTCGCGATAGAGATGCTTGGCCCACGCATACCACACATAATGGTCAGATGGCCGGCAATCATGTTAACAATGGTTGATGGCACGAAGAACGGGCTAATTTTACGTGGCCCGCCATTCACCAGCGCAGTGTGGTTCTCTTCAATCAGACCCAACCCACCAATACCAGAACCAATAGCGGCACCGATACGAGGAGCATTGGCTTCGGTTATTTCAAGCCCTGAGTCTTGCATGGCTTGCATGCCAGCAACAATGCCGTACTGTATGAATGCATCCATTTTGCGTGCATCTTTACGCGAAATGAACTCTTCACAATTAAAATCTTTTACTAAGCCAGCAAATTTCGTTGCATAGGCACTAGTATCGAAATGGTCGATCAGGCTGATGCCACTCTGCCCGGCAAGAACAGCGTTCCATGTGGATTCTACTGTATTACCGACAGGAGACAACATGCCCAGTCCAGTCACAACAACTCGACGCTTAGACACGGTTGTCCTCCAAGGAGGGAAAATAACACTTAGGACAAAAAAAAACTTAGGCGGTCGAGTGACCGCCTAACTATCTAAACTTAAAGCATGTTCGCTTACTGCTGGTTAGCGTTGATGAAATCAATAGCTGCCTGAACAGTAGTGATTTTCTCTGCTTCTTCGTCTGGAATCTCAGTATCAAATTCTTCTTCCAGAGCCATTACCAGCTCAACGGTGTCCAGAGAATCCGCGCCAAGATCTTCAACGAAAGAAGCACTGTTCTTCACTTCGTCTTCTTTAACACCCAGTTGTTCAACGATGATTTTCTTAACGCGTTCTTCGATAGTGCTCATACTCTTAAATTTCCTATCAAAACTCGCTTTCGCGATGGTTTTCGTAGTGTATAAAATGTTGAAAAAGATGCAACTAAATCTCGGCTGGTCAAACCACGATTTTACGCTATTTTGCGGTTTTCACCTCAAATAATGCAAATACTTTCGTGATTTTTAAATCATATACATGCCGCCATTGACATGTAACGTTTCACCAGAGATGTAGCTGGCCTCGTCAGAGGCTAAAAATGCAACAGCGCTGGCGATTTCTTTAGCTTGCCCAAGCCGGTTAGCTGGTACTTGGGCTAAAATGCCTGCGCGTTGTTCATCTGTCAACGCCGTCGTCATGTCCGTCTCAATAAAGCCAGGTGCCACAACGTTGACAGTAATGCCACGTGAAGCAACCTCACGCGCCAAAGACTTGCTAAAACCGATCAGACCCGCTTTAGCTGCCGCGTAGTTAACCTGCCCCGCATTGCCCATTGTCCCAACCACAGACCCGATGGTGATGATACGCCCAAACCGCTTTTTCATCATAGCGCGCATTACCGCTTTTGACAGGCGGAATACAGAAGTCAGATCGGTGTCAATAATATCTTGCCACTCTTCATCCTTCATACGCATCAGCAGGTTATCACGCGTAATACCTGCATTATTCACTAAAATATCAACTTCGCCAAATTCCGCACGAATCGCTGTCAAAACAGCATCGATTGACGCGGGTTCCACGACGTTCAACATATAGCCTTTGCCATTGCTACCCAGATAGGCACTAATCGCTTCTGCACCCTTCTCACTGGTCGCAGTGCCAATAACCCGGGCACCACGTTCGACCAATAATTCTGCAATCGCACGGCCAATCCCACGGCTCGCGCCGGTTACCAGCGCAATTTTTCCTTCGAAGCTCATGTTATCCTCTTTCTTAGTTTTCAAGCGCGCTGGTCAATGTAGCAACATCGTTTACCGGTGCTGCGGTTAAAGTATCCACGATACGCTTGGTCAAGCCAGTCAAGACTTTACCTGGCCCAACTTCTAACAGCAGCTCAATACCTTCTGCTGCCATAAATTCAACACTCTCAGTCCAACGTACCGGGTTGTAGAGTTGGCGCACCAGCGCACTACGGATAGCCTCTGGTGACACTTCCGTTTTCACATCAACATTATTGATAACCGGGAACAATGGCGCCTGGAATTCAATGTTTTCCAGTGCTGCGGCTAACTTATCAGCCGCCGGCTTCATTAACGCACAATGAGATGGCACACTGACCGGTAAAGGCAAGGCGCGCTTGGCTCCGGCCGCTTTACAAGCAACCCCTGCGCGTTCTACCGCTTCTTTGTTGCCAGCAATCACCACCTGGCCTGGCGAGTTAAAATTGACAGGCGAAACAACCTGACCTTGTGCTGATTCTTCACAGGCTTTAGCAATGGATTCATTATCCAGACCTATGATGGCGTACATTGCGCCGGTGCCTGCTGGTACCGCTTCTTGCATCAGTTTGCCGCGCAATTCAACCAGAGTGATCGCCTGTTTGAAATCAATCACACCCGCGCAAACCAGCGCTGAGTATTCACCCAAGCTATGACCTGCCATCATTGTCGGCAGCTTGCCGCCTTGATGTTGCCAGACACGCCAAATTGCAACAGATGCCGCCAGCAATGCCGGTTGTGTCTGCCACGTTTTATTCAATTCATCTGCCGGGCCTTGCTGCACTAGCTGCCAAAGGGAGTAACCCAGTACCGACGACGCTTCACTGAAAGTCGCTTCAACTATCGGAAATTGTGCGGCCAAATCGGCCAGCATGCCAAGGGATTGAGAACCCTGGCCTGGAAATACCATTGCAAATTTCGACATTTTCTTTCCTGTTGAATCAAAAAAGTCCTGTTAAACCAAAAAAGGTACTGTTAAATCAAAAGCGAACCAGCGCAGAGCCCCAGGTAAAGCCACCGCCAAACGCTTCCAGCAGCACTAACTGCCCACGTTGAATACGCCCATCACGCACCGCTTCATCCAGCGCCGCAGGGACAGATGCCGCAGAGGTGTTGCCATGACGATCAAGAGTTATCACCACTCTATCCATCCCCATGCCTAACTTCTTCGCCGTTGCGGTAATAATACGCAGGTTAGCCTGATGCGGCACTAACCAATCCAGCGCACTGCGCTCCAGATTGTTGGCCTGCAATGTCTCGTCCACAATGTGGGCAAGCTCAGTCACCGCAACTTTAAATACTTCATTACCGGCCATGGTGACATAGGCTGGTTGCTCTTGTTTTTGGCGGTCTTGGTACGGCAGTGCCAGCAACTGCCCATAGCTGCCGTCGGCATGCAAATGGGTAGACAGTATGCCAGGCTGTTCAGATGCGCCTAATACCACAGCACCTGCACCATCACCAAACAGAATAATCGTACCGCGGTCTTCTGGGTCCAGCGCGCGCGATAACATATCGGAGCCAATCACGATGGCATGCTTAACCGCACCACTTTTCACATATTGGTCAGCCACACTCAGCGCATAGGTAAAGCCCGCACAGGCTGCTGCCAAATCGAAAGAGGCTGCATCTTTAATACCCAGCATTTGCTGTACCTGACAGGCCGAGCTTGGGAAAGCATGGCTTGAAGAGGTGGTAGCAACAATAATCAGCCCAATCTGGTCCTTACTAACCCCAGACATCTCCAGTGCTTTTTCAGCCGCATGGAAACCCATGGTCGCGACTGTTTCATCCAGGCCGGCAATACGCCGCTCACGAATACCTGTACGGGTGACAATCCACTCGTCCGACGTATCCACCATTTTTTCTAAATCAGCATTGCTGCGCACTTGTACGGGCAGATAACTCCCCGTACCGAGAATCTTAGTATACATGTACGATCAGTCACTCTTGGGTAATACCGCTTCAAGGCGCGCGGCTATCCGTTGAGGGACTTGCCGCTGCACCGCCTGCACCGCCTGTTCGATTGCGACTGCGAATGCACGTTGATTCGCCGCGCCATGACTCTTGATTACAATGCCCCGCAATCCTAACAGACATGCACCATTATACTGGTCGGGGTTCAAATGACCGAACCGTTTTGCCACACGTTTTTGCAGCCAGCGCCCAATGAGTTTAAGCCACCAGGACTGTTTACTGCCTTCGCCCGATGATTTGAGCAGTGACAAGAACATTCTTATCACACCTTCCATGGTCTTTAGAGTGACGTTACCCACGAAGCCGTCACAAACCATCACATCGGTCTTACCCGTAAGCAAATCATTGCCTTCCAGATAACCAATATAGTTGATCGCCGGTGTATTTCTTAATACTGCGGCGGCTTCGCGGATATTATCTAACCCCTTGGTTTCCTCTTCGCCGATATTGAGCAAAGCAACACGCGGGTTGGTAATACCGACAACTTCTTCTGCCATCACCGACCCCATGACAGCAAACTGCACCAACATTGTACTATCACATTCAACGTTAGCCCCTAAATCCAGCACCACCGTCTTGCTGCGTTGCTGGTTTGGGATGACAGTCATTAACGCCGGGCGCTCTATTCCATCTAGTGGCTTAATCATCATCTTCGCCAGCCCCATCAATGCTCCTGTATTCCCTGCACTCACACAGGCTGCCGCGTCACCGTTTTTGACCAACTCCAGCGCTATGCGCATCGAGGTACCACGACTGGCACGAATAGCTTGTGAGGGTTTAGCATCGCTGGCAATAACATGCTCAGCAGGGATGACCTGTAACCTCGCCAGCAACAAAGGATCGGCATTAACAAGTAACGGAGTGATGGTGTCGGGGTTCCCGACCAGCAGGAGTTTAAGCCGTGGATTAGAGGCCAGTGCCTGCAATGAAGCAGGCACTGTGACGTGGGGACCGAAATCCCCACCCATTGCATCTAACGCTAGGGTTAGACAAGTCAAGGTATCGCCTTGCTAAAGATTAGCAAGTACTACTCAGCCGATAACCTTGCGGCCACGGTAGAAACCGTCGGCTGTGATGTGGTGACGCAGGTGAGTTTCACCGGAAGTTTTGTCCACAGACAGAGTGGCAGTGGTCAGCGCATCGTGTGAACGGCGCATGCCACGTTTGGAACGAGTTGGTTTGTTCTGTTGTACGGCCATTGACCTTACTCCTTAATTACTTTCTTTAAACTGGCTAATACGGCAAATGGATTCGGTTTCTCCACCTCTTCAGGCAGTTTACCAAATACCATGTCCGCCTCGGACACTTCACAGTGTTCAGAATCATGTACCGGAACGACAGGCAGTGAAAGAATAATTTCGTCTTCAATCATAGCCAGCAGATCAACTTCGCCAAATTCGTCGACTTCGATCGGCTCGTACGCTTCCGGTAATGCTTCAGCCTGCTCATCATTGACGACCGGGCTAAAACAATACGTTGTATGAACATGTTGTGCAAACGTGTTACTACAGCGCTGACACATCAATGTTACATCGACGTCCGCGTGACCTGTAATAACCGCCAGGCGCTGATTATCGATATTAAACGATAATGAGGCCACGACATCGCTGTCCACACTTACCACTGAATCGGCTACACGTGTAACCTGCTCAGGAGAATAGATACCTGCGTAATCTAAACGTTTCTGAGCGGTACGAACCGCATCAATGGTCAGGGGTAATTTTACCTTTTGCATAGGGCGCGCATATTAACTTTGTAACGACATAGAGTCAAAGAAAAAGGCCTTTTTACTGCACCTTTCACCAATATTCGCTTCCGAAGCGGCAGACAGTTTAAAATGCCTGATTAAATTACGCTACGGTTTATGGAAAATATTATGCTGCAACTGGTTCTTGCTTCAACCTCATCATATCGTCGGACTTTGCTGGAAAAGCTGCAATTACCTTTTGTTACTGCGGCACCACAAACCGATGAAAGCCCACTGACAGGTGAAGAAGCCAGCGCGCTAGTGCAGCGGTTGGCGAGTGCAAAAGCGCAGGCACTGGCGGGAGATTTTCCACAACATCTGATAATCGGCTCTGATCAGGTCTGTGTCATTGACGGATTAATCGTCGGGAAACCCCACAATTATGCAAACGCAATGAAGCAATTGCAGCAGGCCAGTGGACAATGTGTCACTTTTTATACCGGTCTGGCCCTATTGAATACAGCAACCAACAGCATTAACTGCCTGTGCGAAACTTTTGACGTTTATTTTCGAACGCTAAGTGAAGCAGAAATAGACGGTTATTTGACGCGAGAGCAACCATGGGATTGTGCCGGCAGTTTTAAAAGTGAGGGATTGGGTATTACCCTATTTGATAAATTATCAGGGCGCGACCCGAATACACTCATCGGTCTGCCGTTAATCGCCCTCACCGAGATGCTGATTGAGCAGGGAGTAAATCCGCTCCTGTAAATACTGAATAACAAAACAGGGCGCAATTGATACTTGCGCCCTGTTACTTCAATTATTTATTGCGGCAATTTATTTTTCTGCTGCTTTCTTTCGTAATATCAACAAACAGTGGCGTAGCTGATTATCCAGTGGCGCTTCAATGCGCATAGTTTCACCGCTATTGGGATGCTCAAAACGTAATGCCGCCGCGTGCAGGAATAAACGATGCAGCCCGGTTCCTTGCAATTGTTGATCAAATTCACGGTCGCCATAGCGATCATCAAAAGCAATCGGGTGACCCGCATGGAGCGCATGTACGCGGATCTGGTGAGTACGACCAGTAATCGGGCTGGCCTTGACCAGCGTTGCATGCTCAAAGCGCTCTTCAACTTTAAAACGCGTTTCTGACGGTTTGCCCTCGCTGCTGACTTTCACCACTCGCTCGCCACTTTGTATAATATTCTTCAACAAAGGTGCCTGCACCGCTTTACAGTGAGATTGCCATTGACCACGAACCAATGCCAAATAGTCTTTCTGCATCCCTTTTAACCGCAGTTGCTCATGCAAAGAACGCAGCGCAGAGCGTTTTTTCGCTACCAATAAGACACCAGAGGTATCACGGTCAAGGCGATGAACCAATTCAAGGAAGCGGGCTTCGGGGCGCAATGCACGTAAGGCTTCAATAACACCAAAACTCAAACCACTGCCACCATGAACCGCCGTGCCAGAAGGCTTGTTCAACACCAACAGATAGTCATCTTCAAATAAAATACAGTCGGCCAACGCCGCAACTTTATCAAGTTTGGCAGAGACCTGAACCTCTTCGCGCTCAGCGACGCGCACTGGCGGTACCCGGACCACATCCCCGTCAACCAGTTTATATTCTGGCTTAATGCGCCCTTTATTAACGCGAACCTCACCTTTGCGCACGATGCGGTAGATCATACTCTTTGGCACACCTTTCAATTTAGTGAGCAAAAAGTTATCGATCCGCTGACCGGCTTCGTCGGCAGAAATGGTGATTAATTGTACTACTGGATTATTCGTTTTCATGGTGCGCGATTCTAAATACACCGAGGAATTAGCGCCACCCCTTTTTCTGTGCTTAACTGTCAGTCTGGCTATTTAAAGATAACGTTTGCGCGCATTTATTGTTTAATAAGACAACGATAGCCGCCAACGCTGTGAAAACAGTAAAAGAATCTTTACGTAGACAGGTAAAGTCATCTTGCTATATCAGTGTCAGCAATGGAATAATGTCACTAATTCTGCGTTGATTCTCGTTAGACCAAGAGACTTGTGGAATAATAAACTTTGCCTGATCACACAAAAACGCAGCAATGGCGTAAGACGTAATGTGAAATCAAGCAATTAGCGGGCTGCGGGTTGCAGCTTGGCCGGCAAGTGGGTCTGCTCTGTTGTCTTATATTCAGAAGCGCCCCTTTATATAAAAGCGCTGTTTTTCAGAAAGAAACACAGGCTTACCGAAATAATGCGCCCCTATGCAGGCGACAACCGTGAGGTTGACGGCTTTGCTAGAAGACTCGGGGTCATCGGTTTACCCGGCCATAGAGGTTATTTTGCCCGCAGTTCTAACGCCAATGTAAAAATAACGAGTAAGTTAAAGATGAAAAGAATGTTGATTAACGCAACTCAGCAAGAAGAGTTGCGTGTTGCCCTTGTAGATGGACAGCGGCTGTATGATTTGGATATTGAAAGCCCAGGTCATGAACAGAAAAAAGCGAATATTTACAAAGGCAAAATCACCCGAATCGAACCCAGTCTGGAAGCCGCTTTTGTTGATTACGGCGCTGAACGTCATGGTTTCCTCCCACTAAAAGAAATTTCTCGCGAATATTTCCCTAGTAATTATTCCTCTCATGGCCGCCCAAACATCAAAGATGTGCTGCGCGAAGGCCAAGAAGTTATCGTTCAGGTTGATAAAGAAGAACGTGGCAATAAAGGTGCCGCACTAACAACTTTCATCAGCCTGGCAGGCAGTTATTTGGTTCTGATGCCGAACAACCCACGTGCCGGTGGTATCTCCCGTCGCATTGAGGGTGATGACCGCACCGAACTGAAAGAAGCCCTATCCTCCCTGCAATTGCCTGATGGCATGGGTCTGATTGTCCGTACTGCTGGTGTTGGCAAATCTGCTGATGCACTGCAATGGGACTTGTCATTCCGCCTCAAGCATTGGGATGCGATTAAAAAAGCCGCTGAAGGTCGCCCTGCGCCATTCTTAATCCATCAGGAAAGTAACGTAATTGTCCGCGCTTTCCGTGATTATTTGCGCCCGGATATCGGCGAGATCCTGATCGATAACCCTAAAGTTCTCGAACTGGCAAAAGAGCATATCGCCGCTCTGGGTCGCCCGGATTTCAGTAGCAAAATCAAATTGTATAGTGGTGAAATCCCCTTATTCAGCCACTACCAAATTGAGTCTCAGATTGAGTCAGCGTTCCAGCGTGAAGTGCGTCTGCCTTCCGGCGGTTCTATCGTTATTGATACCACCGAAGCCCTGACGGCAATTGATATCAACTCCGCGCGTGCAACACGTGGTGGCGATATCGAAGAAACCGCGTTTAACACCAACCTTGAAGCCGCTGATGAGATTGCCCGCCAGTTACGTTTGCGTGACCTCGGTGGTCTGATTGTTATCGACTTCATCGATATGACACCAGTGCGCCATCAGCGTGAAGTTGAAAACCGCCTGCGTGATGCTGTTCGCCAAGACCGTGCCCGTATCCAGATTGGCCGAATCTCTCGCTTCGGCTTGCTGGAAATGTCCCGTCAGCGTCTTAGCCCGTCACTGGGTGAGTCAAGCCACCACGTGTGCCCACGCTGTAGCGGTACCGGTACCGTTCGTGACAACGAATCACTGTCACTTTCTATTCTGCGTCTGATTGAAGAAGAAGCGCTGAAAGAAAATACCCATGAAGTTCACGCCATTGTACCGGTACAGATTGCGTCGTATCTGCTCAACGAAAAACGTGAATCAGTCAACGCCATTGAAAAACGTCAAGGTGGTGTACGTGCGGTGATCGTGCCAAACGATCAGATGCAAACACCGCACTATTCTGTTCTTCGGGTACGTAAAGGCGAAGAGGTTCCTTCTCTCAGCTACCTGCTACCACAACTGCATGAAGCAGAAATGGCGCAGCCGTTAGAAGAAGCAACGATTGAGCGTAAACGCCCAGAACAACCAGCGTTGGCGACATTCTCTCTGCCAACCGAAGTACCACCGGAAGCCGCACCTGCTAGCGTCAGTGCTAAACCAAGCGTTGCGCCGCAAGTAACCGCATCTGCTGCTACATCAGAACAGCCTGGCTTCTTTAGCCGTTTGTTCAGTGGCCTAAAAGGTATATTCGGCACATCGGAAGAAGAAGTTAAACCGGTAGAGGTCGAGAAAACCGAAACCACCGAAAACCGCCGTAATGATCGTCGTAATCCTCGTCGCCAGAACAATGGCCGCAAAGAGAGAGGCGACCGTACACCACGTGAAGGCCGTGATAACAGCACACGTGACAACAGTGGCCGTGATAGCAATAGCCGTGACAACAGTGGTCGTGACAATGCGAACCGCGAAGGTCGTGAAGATCAGCGTCGCAACAAGCGTCCAGTTGCGCAAACTGCTGCGCCGCAAGCACAAACTGACGTTGTTGAAACGGATAAAGCGCCACGTGACGAGCAGCAACCACAGCGTCGCGGTGATCGTCAGCGCCGTCGCCAGGATGATAAACGTCAGGCACCACAGGAAGTCAAAGCAGAAATCGCCGCCGTCAGTGTTGTGGTCGAAGATGTGCAACCTGAGCAAGAAGAACGCCAACAGGTTATGCAGCGTCGTCAACGCCGCCAATTGAATCAGAAAGTCCGTATTCAATCTGCCAATGATGAGCTGAATGTGCTGGAAAATGCAGCCCAGGAAAATCCTGTTAGTGCACCGGTAGCAAGCATTGCAGCGCCAGTTGTGCAGGAAGAAGTGAAATTACTGCCACAAACTACTGTTCAAGCGGATGATGAAGCTACTCACGTTAGTAATGCCAATAATGAAAATGGTATGCCACGTCGTTCACGCCGCTCACCTCGTCATCTGCGCGTCAGTGGCCAGCGTCGCCGTCGCTATCGTGATGAGCGTTACCCGACACAATCTGCTATGCCACTGGCCGGCGCTTTCGCCTCACCAGAAATGGCTTCAGGCAAAGTGTGGGTCCGTTATCCGGTAGCTCAAACAGTTGAACCTGCTTTTGTAGAAAACCCGGTTGAACAACAATTGCCAATAGCAGTTGCCGCAGTAGAGACTCCGGTTAATATTCCGGCCGTGATTGTAGCAGCCCCAGTTGTTGCCGCACCTGTCGTCGTCGCCGTGACTGAAACTGTCACTCCGACACCTGCTGCGCAACATAAACCAGGTGGTTCTTCATCTTCAGCCGCAGCCGTTCCTGGCCGTGCTCCTGTTGTCGTGCCAGTGGTTGTAGAACCTGTTGCCGTTGAGCCAACTGCTGTAGAACCAACCGTTGAAGCTGTCGCTGAGGTGGTGCAAGCTGAAACTACCGCAGCGGTTGAAGCAGTATCCGACGTTGAAGAAACTGACGTTGCGGAAACTACCGCTCAACCTGTGGTTCAGGAAACGGTAATTGAGGATACAACTGCTGAAGAAGCGGTGGTGGAAGAAACCATTGTTGCTGAAACTGCTGCTGTTGAAACAACTATTGTTGAAACACCGGCGGAAGACGCGGTTGTAGCTGAAACTGTGGTGGAAGACGCTGTAGCTGAAACACAGGCAGTGACCGAAGTCGTTGTTGAAACATCGACAATTGAAGAACCGCTGATTGAAGAAATCGCTGTCGAAGCTAGTGTAAGTGACACGGTTGTGGTTGAGGCTCCTGTTGCTGTTGTGCCACAACAGTCGGCTATCGCTCATCCTGAAGGTGTGGTGTTCAAACATTACGCTTCAGCACCGATGACCAAAGCACCGGCACCGGATTACGCGCCAGAGTCACCGACTAAAGGTCAGTGGGAACGTCCAGTCTTTGATTTTGCAGGTAAAGGTTCTGCTGGTGGCCATGCGGCGGCAACTCAGGCAACCGCGCCGGCAACAAAACCGCAATCTGTCGAATAAATGTAATATTATTCCGACCAGACATTGCAAAGACAAAACCCGCCATCAGGCGGGTTTTTTTATATTGGTGATATCTTTAACCAGAGATCACTCTCAGGCTATCTGTTTCAGTTTCTTTATTTCGAGGTTTTCCAGTTTGCCTTCAACAGCTTTGACAAACGCTTTGAAGTGCTCGGTTTTATTATGTTTTTCCAATGCATCATCAGATGCCCAGCGTTCGAAAAACACAAAAGAACCTTTCTGGTCGCTTTCGGCATGGAGATCATATTGCAGATTCCCCTTCTCCTCACGACTCGGTTCTATTACCAAATGAACCGCTTCTTTTACTGCATCAATAAATTCAGGTTTTGCCACTAAACTGGCGATGACACGGACTTCCATAGTTATTCTCCCATGCTGTACATTCAATTAGCGTATTTTACTGCTAATCAATAGCTCACCCTAACGGGCAATTTTATCCCGAGCCCCTCTATAAGATGCCCTTTTTGCCTTGTTTTCAACTTAACCCTAACAATCAGATGCATCCTGCGCACTTTCCGCTTATCCTTAGACCCCGCCGGAAACAGTATAAAAACCCCAATATCTCATCATGACTGCGGAGCTAGTTGAATGACTGCACAACCCCAAACCCTGAAAATTCGCCGCCCGGATGACTGGCATATTCACTTACGTGATGACGAAATGCTCAGTACCGTGCTGCCCTATACCTCCGAGGTGTTCGCCCGGGCCATTGTCATGCCCAATCTGGCTCCACCAATTACGACTGTTGCCAGTGCTATCGCTTATCGGGAACGAATTTTAGCCGCAGTACCTGCCGGGCATAACTTCACGCCATTGATGACCTGTTATCTGACCAATACACTTGATGTCAAAGAACTGACCACCGGCTTTGAGCAAGGCGTATTTACTGCGGCAAAACTGTATCCAGCGAATGCTACGACCAACTCAAATCATGGTGTATCCGATATCCCGGCGATATACCCGTTGTTTGAGCAAATGCAAAAGATAGGTATGCCGCTGCTGATCCACGGTGAAGTAACAGAAGCTGCCGTTGATATTTTTGATCGCGAAGCACTCTTTATTGAACAGATTCTGGAACCGATACGTCGCCAATTCCCTGAATTGAAGATTGTCTTCGAGCACATAACCACCAAAGATGCGGCCGATTACGTGCTGGCAGGCAATCGTTTCCTTGGTGCAACTATCACCCCGCAGCATCTGATGTTTAACCGCAATCACATGCTGGTCGGTGGTATTCGCCCCCACTTGTTCTGTCTGCCAATATTGAAACGCAGCACGCATCAAGAAGCATTGCGCCAGGCCGTTGCCAGTGGTTCAGACCGTTTCTTCCTCGGAACCGATTCCGCTCCCCATACCAAACATCGTAAGGAGTCATCCTGTGGCTGTGCTGGCGTGTTCAACGCACCATCAGCGCTACCAGCTTATGCTACTGTGTTTGAAGAGATGAATGCGCTACAGCATCTTGAGGCATTCTGTTCATTAAATGGTCCACGCTTCTATGGTTTGCCGATTAACGAAGACATTGTTGAATTGGTTAAGGCCCCCTTCCAACAACCAGAAGAGATCCCATTAGGGGATGAATCGGTGATTCCTTTCCTGGCCGGTCAGACTATCAATTGGTCAGTTAAAAGCTGATAACCGCCGCTGTAGGGGCTAACCCTTTACAGCGACGATTTTTATATCAGTCACTTGCAACCTGAATATTTGTACTGTATAAATAACCAGTATAAATATTCGGAGGGCCAAATATGCGTGTTGAAGTGAGTATTGATAAAAAAAACCCGTTACCCGCAGGTGCTATCGAAGCACTAACCCATGAATTGAGTAAAAGACTCAACACCAAATTCCCGGACACCACCACCGCAGT
The DNA here is from genome assembly GCF_048593885.1 of Yersinia sp. 1252 StPb PI. Taxonomy (NCBI): domain Bacteria; kingdom Pseudomonadati; phylum Pseudomonadota; class Gammaproteobacteria; order Enterobacterales; family Yersiniaceae; genus Yersinia; species Yersinia sp. 1252 StPb PI. Next base: position 20,493 of record NZ_JAZGQE010000027.1, read on the forward strand.
ACAAGTACGTTATGCCGGAGCAAATAATCTTTCCGTTTTAGGTGGTGCCAAAACAGATAAAGATTTGATCTCTGAAATATTACAAGAAATATGGGAAAGCGCTGACGACTGGTTCGACGCGGAGTAACCCAATGTAATGCTGTTTTGCCGGGGAGTCGCTCCTCGGCTTTTTTATATAAGCGTCTAAACTTACTTTACTCACCCACTTCTTTTAACCCATTTATTGTTGATTAACAAATCATCATAAAATAAATAATTTGTAAAGATCTTGCGATAATCTCCAAATTTATCGGCGGTTGCGTATACTGAAAAAGCTCACTTGATAATGAGCCGCATTGATCCTCATTAGTCACTCCAGTCAGTAACTACTATATAAGGGGTCTTTATGGACAGAAATGATGAAGTTATTCAGACTCACCCGCTTGTAGGCTGGGATATCAGCACTGTAGATGTATACGACGCTATGATGATACGTCTTCATTACCTGTCTTCCATGGATCAACCGCCAGAAGATGCGCTGGTTGATAGAACGCTCTGGTTAACCACCGATGTTGCACGCCAATTAATAAATATCTTAGAAGCAGGCATTGCTAAAATTGAGTCATCGGAATATCAAGATCTCGATCACCGTAAACATTAATTTTTTTCCACCAGAAAACGAGTTTAATGTTCGCCAAAAAAGGCACGAGTGAATATCACTTAGTGCCTTTTTATTAACCATTCCCACCCCCTATGGCTAACAGCGCTTTTTCTCCTCTCGGTCCCGTGCTATTACTATCGTTTTAATTTTTATCAGCACTGTTGCTACCTTTAATTTAAATCGTTCGGGTTATTGCCGCGATAAATACACATTGCTAGCACAAACCCTATTGAAAAAGTCAGGTGGCGATATTCCCCGGGATGCAAAATATGGATTATGATCTAATTGTCATTGGTAGCGGTTCGGTCGGCTCTGCCGCAGGTTACTATGCGTCACAAGCCGGTTTAAACGTACTGATGATTGACAGTGCCATGCCGCCTCATCAAGCAGGCAGTCACCATGGTGATACACGGATCATTCGCCATGCCTATGGCGAAGGTGAGAAATATGTTCCCTTAGTTTTGCGTGCCCAAACATTGTGGGACCAGTTATCAGCTCAAACAGGTGAATCATTATTTCAGGCCAGTGGCGTGCTTAATCTTGGGCCAGATGACTCTATTTTCCTGCAAAATGCGCAGCACAGCGCTCAACAATATAACTTGCCGGTTGAAACCTTAAACGCGGCCCAGATCCGTGAAAAGTGGCCGGTATTTACCGTACCGGATAATTATATTGGAGTGTTCGAACCGCAATCAGGTTATCTACGTTCTGAATTGGCAATTAAAACGCTGATTAAAGCCGTCACAGAAGCAGGCTGCGGTATTTTATTCAATTGTCCGGTTACCGCTATCGAACCGCTGGATGGTGGTGTAGATGTCGTGACTATAGACGGTACCTACAGTGCTAAGAAAGTGATTGTCACCGCCGGAACCTGGATCAAAGAGCTGTTACCCGAATTACCGGTGACCGCCATACGTAAAGTGTTTTCATGGCACCATGCCGATGGCCGCTATAGCGAAGGGAATCATTTCCCGGCATTCACCGTCGAGACACCGGATAATATCCATTATTACGGCTTCCCCTCGCAAAATGACGAGTTAAAACTAGGCAAACATAATGGTGGTCAGCCTATTGAAACGGCGGCACAACGTAAGCCCTTTGGCAGTTATGCCGAGGATGGAACCGAAGTATTTGGCTTTTTACGTAACTTCCTACCGGGAGTGGGTGTCTGTCTGCACGGCGCGGCATGCAGTTATGACATGAGCCCTGATGAAGATTTTATCATCGATACATTACCCGATAACAAAAATATCATGGTGGTAACAGGCTTAAGTGGCCATGGATTTAAGTTTGCAACTGCATTGGGGGAAGTCGCTGCGCTCTTCGCACAAGATAAACCCTCACCTATTGATATTTCAGCCTTTTCGCTATCCCGCTTCGCCAAACCGTAATGCGGTAACCTGCGAGTTCAGCACTTGATTGTTACCGATGACTGTTTCTTTTTATTTCAGTCATCGGTATATCTCGCTCTCATTTCCACCTCATTATTAATATAAAACGCCGCAAATTTAATAATTAGCAGGGTCTTATATTCGTAAAAGCCGCTAAAAACAATCGTGAATCCCGAATTGACGTTTTAGGCATCAGGGGATTACTTTATCCTTGTATGCGGCCAGGTATGGTTGCTGTTAGACAAGGATGTATGCCACATGAAAATATTAATTATCGATGAATGTTTTTATACCCGATCAGGGGTAAATACTTATTTAAATAACGCTTCATATCTCGATTTAATGGATGTTCCTACGGTGGAACAGGCTACATTAGCTGTTCATGAGTTTGATCCTGAGGTCATTATTGTTAACCTTACCCAATATTGTCGCTATGGTGGACATTGCCCATTATTAGCACAATTTTTGAGTTGTTGTCTGCGGGCTAAAGTTTATATTTATCTGGATGCGTCATATCCGTTTAGTGAAACGCCGATACCCCTGACAGATTCTGTCTCTATTTTGGCTAAAAGACGCTTACCGGCGTTGTTACAAAGACTATCGGACTTTTCAAGTGAGGGTATCGGTAAGCCACATCACCCCTGTCCAGCATCCCTATTCAGTCCACAAGAGCATAAAGTCATGTGCTACTGGATGATGGAGATGCCCAATTACCGCATTGCCAGGAAGTTAAATATCAGTGACAGTACAGTTTATTCGCATAAACGGCATATTACCGAAAAAATAAAAGTCAGAAACCGTTTGGAATTATGCTTTATTTACAATGTGTTTAAATATTTATACTAAGGCGTTGGTGTATAGAGAGTCCCAATAAAGGGAGCATTCCCTTTCAGTAAATTTTCTGTATATATGATTTTTGTTCTTAACAAATAATGTAACCGGATTAATATAGTGAGTTATCGCTTACAGTTAAAGAATCGGTTACATTTCACTTAATATCATCAATACATATCAATCTTTTCCATTCGCACCACAATGCCCATATTATCCCAAGAAATGATTTATTTTATCATGCTGTAACTCAGGAATTTAGCCTGCCAGCTTATTGTTTATAAAAGTAAAAATCCTTATAATGGACGATGATTCTAGCCTCAGGCACCCTGCATGTTAAATAAATTGCTATCGATGGTTATCAATAATGTACGGGAACATCTACTGCTCTATATCTGCTTGTGGCTGATTCTGTTAGCTCTGGATATTTATTTCTTTTTCTATTAACGCGTTTTCTCTACCTCTTCTGGCCGGGCCACCAGATAGCTTCCCACCTGTGGCCCAGCAATAAATACGATATCCGCAGTTTGCACTACTCTACCTTGGCCGGTTTGCCATCACTCAATAACACGGCGATTTTATAACCGGCTGGTGTTAACTCTAATACTATTTTGGCAATAATGGTTAATGGAACGGAAAGCAGCATACCAATCGGCCCGAGTAGCCACCCCCAAAAAATCAAGGATAAGAACACCACCAAGGTTGATAGACCCAAACCACGCCCCATCATCCGTGGATCAATAATATTACCACCAATCAGGTTAATCAAAATATACCCGCAGGTAACGGCAAAAGCATCAGCAAAACCATTAAACAACAGTGCCTGAACGATGGGTGGGATAGCCGCCAATACGGAGCCGATATTAGGAATGTAATTGAGGACGAAAGCCAGTAGCCCCCAAAGGAAAGCGAATCTGACCCCCATCGCTGCCAGGAATAACCAAATAACAATCCCCGTCGCAATGCTAATAACCGTCTTGATCACCAGATAATGAGTGACACCATTTAGTGCACGCTTGAGAATCGCATTCCCTTGCTCTGGGTTATCAAACATCAACTGCATTTTATAAGGCAGTCGTTCCACTTCAAACAACATAAAGACCACCGTCATCAGCAGCAAGAACATACTAGCCATGGCACCAGAAAGGTGGCTCAGGAGACGGGTCACAAAGTTCATCGCGGTGCTAGGATCGACATGCTTCATAATGTCATCCACCGAGAACTCAATATTAAAGCGCATTGCAAACTCTTGCAGGTCGCGCATTTTTTCCAGCATCATGCCACGATATTGCGGCAACGAGCGGGCAAACTCATTTAATGAAGAACCCAGGCGGCTAAAGAGCAATGCCATGAGTAAAATAATAATGCTAACCAATAAGACAATAGCTAAGGTGCGGGGAATTCTTATTTTCTCCAACAGTTTCACTAAAGGGTTTAATACGATAGCAAGAAATATAGCCAACAAGAATGGAACCACGATCGGCGATGCCGCTTTAATTCCCGCCATAATCACCACCAGCATAGCCAGCATCGTGACTAACCGTAGCCCTTGGCTACTCACTCCAGGTATTGTCATTATCAATCCTTGTATTGGAATCGCCATTGCTCTAAAAATGGCATAAAAAAGACGCTATCGAATAAAATAACCGACAACGTCTAACTTTAATAGTACATCCAGTAGGTTAACCCTACGACTATTTTTTATCTGTGCTCTTTTCTGGCATCGGAATGTGCATGGTAGTTTGCAACAATCCCTTCGATTTATTAAAAATCTTGATGCCGTTTTCGCGCCCAGCACGGCGGGACCGTTGCTCTTCCTGCGGCAACTTCAGCTCTTCCTGACAGATATCACTACAGCAACCAGCAAACTTTGCCGCACAGGTCGGACACTGAATAAATAGTAAGTGGCAGCCATCATTCTTACAGTTGGTATGCGTGTCGCAAGGTGTACCGCACTGATGGCAGTGGGCTATCACATCATCAGAGATCCGCTCCCCCATCCGCTCATCAAAAACAAAGTTTTTACCGATAAATTTCAGCGGCAACCCCTGTTCTTTTGCTTTACGGGCATATTCGATAATACCGCCCTCAACGTGATAAACATTTTTGAAGCCATTGTGCAGCATATAGGCGCTGGCTTTCTCACAGCGAATCCCGCCAGTGCAATACATAACAATATTTTTCTCTTTGTCATGTTGCAGCATATCAACCGCCATTGGCAATTGCTCACGGAAAGTATCAGAAGGGACTTCAATAGCATTTTCGAAATGGCCCACTTCGTACTCATAGTGATTGCGCATATCAACAAACAAAGTATCGGGATCATCAATCATCTGATTGACCTGATCGGCCTTCAGATAATGTCCTATATTACTGGGATCGAAACTCTCGTCATCAATACCGTCCGCCACAATGCGTTCGCGAACTTTCATGCGCAGCACCCAGAATGACTTCCCATCATCTTCATGAGCCACATTCAGCCGCACCTGATCCAGTGCAGGATGTGCGGCAAACAACGCGGTTTTGAACTCATCATAACGATTAGCGGGCACACTGATTTGTGCATTGATCCCCTCTTTAGCCACATAAACCCGACCAAACACGCCGAGTTTAACAAATTGACTATAGAGGTCGTCACGGAAGGTTTTGGCATCTTCCAGAGTGAAATATTTATAAAAAGAAACTGTGGTGCGCGGTTCGGTTTCAGCCAACATGCGCGCTTTAAGTTCCTCATTAGAAATTCGGTTATGTAACACTGGCATGGTGTACGTTCCTGTCTTTCGAAGAGGTTACTGATAAAAATTTAATTGCTGCTCAATGGGTTAGGTAATTCATTAGACGGCTAATCACGTTAATTCATTGCACAATAGAACTGATGTTTCACCACGGGCAGCCCGTGCGGCGCATATAATACCTGAAACATTACTGCGTAACATCTTTAGCGGTAATCACTATCAGTAAAAGCGGAAAGAACGATCCCAGTGAGTAAGGCAACTCCGGCAGCAATCAGCAAAGAGAGGGTTTGCCAGTAAGCCCCCATATAACCCAATATGCCACCGACGACCAATAAACCCGCACTGAGTCTTGCTACTGCCATCGACGGCTCTCCGATAAGAATGAATGAAACTCATTTATACATCGGAAATATCATAACGCAGAAATAAAAATCCCTCTTCAATTGAGAGGGATTTAAGTCAAAATTGATAGCCTGTTAGCTAATCACTTCCAATTTGGCTGGTAGCCCTTGCCGGACCGCGGCACCACTGACCCAATCCAGCCAGGTATTGGGGACTTCTCGCGTTGGATCAGTAAACCCCAAGTCATTCAGATTGCTCCCCTGACCAATACGCGGGTCTGACGCCATGATAACACCATCCAACGAATGTGTTCTGGCACCCATCTCGCGATGTCCATAACCATGTTCAATAGCAACCACACCAGGCATAACACCATCCAATAAACTTACCTGTACCTCCATCTGACCACCGGGGGTCATCAGGCGCACACTGTCACCGTGCTGTATCCCGTAGCGCTGAGCATCGGTTGGATTAATCGCCACCAAATTGGTGGGTTTGACCGCGCGTAAACGCTCAATCATCGCAGTAGAACTGCTCATGAGATGAGACTTGAAGGACATCAAGCGCAAAGGCCAGTCAGTTGCCGGATAATGGGTAAAGACATCGGAACCGTCTGCCAGACGAGGTGGATACCAAGTCGGACAGCCGCTATAACGCTCGCCGGTAATCGCATGGTGATGTTGCGCGACATTTTCGTTCCAGATTTGCAGTGGTTTTTTCCACTGCGGCCCGGTGGCATCGCCATTCCAACTTTTCTCATAAGGCGCAAAACGCCCACCACGCGCCAACAGGTAAGCCACTCGGCGCTGCTCATCAATATGCAGACTGCGTTGTAAGTCGGGCCATAAGCGATCGACGCCGGTTAATTTCAGTTCTTCATCAGAGGCTGGTGGCAGTGGTTTTTCACCGCCATAAGCAATATTGGCCGCGGCCCGTAAATAGTAATCCTCGGCCCGCTCCAGCGGCAAATTGTTTCCCTGGTTGTCCTGCATCGCATTGGCACCGAACCCCGGTAATTGCAATGCCTTGGCCACTGCAATCAGGAAGCTCTCCATGGCCACCGGCTCGCCTTGAGCCGTGCGGGCAGTACGTGATGTCACCACAGGCCAGCGGGCCGTGCTGGCTTTTACCAGTACCCCGGCCCAGGGCGCACTGAATCCCCAACTCTCAAAATTATGGGTATCCGGTACGATATAATCAGCCAATGCGGTGGTTTCATTCATAAAAGCATCAATGGCAATAAACAGCGGCAATTGACGTGGATCTTGTAGTTTCGCCTCAATCAAGTTACGCAGCCCCGCGACCCCGTACAGCGGATTAGTCATATGGCTAATCCATGCCTTAAGCGGATAGGGATAACCCGCCAATGCCGGTGCCAATTGTTCGGTCAATTGCCCACCGACAAAGGGATACCATGGGCCACGGGCCGGATAGCCAGGCTGACCCTGCTGAATCTTTTGCTGATACTCTTGCGATTGTTCATAGGGCTGCTTGCTGCGCGATAGCGGTAAGCCTTTTGGTTTTATCATTCCAGCAAAAGTGGCTAACTGATAGCGAGGATCATCAGCAAAACCATCAAACTTGCCACCCCCAACCGAAACCCCACCCTTAAGATTCAAGTTACCAATCAGGGCATTGAGCATCATGACCGCCCAGGTGGTATAAAAACCGTTACCCCCCATCATGCCACCATGGGAGATAACCGCCGCCTGACGCTGGTAAGCAGTAAACTCTTTCGCCAAACCAACCATCGTTTCTGCTGGGACGCCGCATTGCTGACTGTATTCTGCCAGAGTAAAACGCTCTGCCGCTTGCCGCAAACACGCCATACCTGATTGCACCTGCACAATTTGACCATCATGTAAGGTGACTTCGCGCATGACGAACAATTGAGCGTGTAATGCTAGTGCAGCAGGCTGCAATGTACCGTCAGCCACTTGCACTAATACCGGACTCTCTTCAGCTTCGGCCACTGACTCACCACTTAGCTGGCTGGCACGTAGGAACTGGCCTGCCAAGGGATGGGTTTCAGTGGTTATCACCAGATGGCTGGCATTGGTCCAGCTGCGCTCACCCGCCGCTTGCATGGCGACCTCACCGGGAACGGACAAATAAGTGTGGTTAAAACGATTCTGTTCGATAATCCAACCAATCATCCCCATTGCCAGTGCCGCATCCGTCCCCGGCAACACGGGAACCCAGCGGTTATGCTGATTAGCCAATGTGGTTGTCAGTGGCAACGCGGGGGAGACCACCACATAATTGAAATCATCACGCTGGCGAGCATTGGCTAGCTGACGCCCTTGCCGCTTAAATGGGTTGCCAGATTGTGCGGGCGACGTCCCCAAAAATAGGGCAAAACGGACGTTATCCCAATCTGGCTTAACATGGGCATTTTTATCTAAATCCCCCATCAACGCACCTGAACCGGCACGATACGCCAAACCACAATATGCCCCGTGGCTACCGAGATTTTTAGTGCCGAACGCTTGATGAGCAAAGCGTCGGATAAAAGCATCGCGCCCATCATCACCGGCATTAGTCACCAGTAACTGATTGGCTTTCGGCCCCAATGAGGGCTGCTGAGTATCAATGGGGGTAATCAGGTCACGGATAGCCCGCAACCCTTCAACCGGCCCCTCGCCAAAGAGATCACCGCCTTCGGTCACTTCCGCCACCAATTGCTCAAAGCTGATACGCTGCCATTTGCCACTGCCCCGTGGCCCGGCGCGCTTCATTGGCTCGGTAATACGATAAGGGCTATCGACCCCCTCTAATAGCGTCGCGCCGCGCGCGCAGGCCGTTGAACGCCCGGCCATGCCTGACTCTCCACCTAAACGTTGCAGCGCTTCACTTAGTGGTAACTGATACGGAAAATGGTGGTCATGAGACAACGGATGATAAGGGTTACCGGCGATGCGCAGGATTTTATTGTGCTGGGTATCGACTCGCACCCGTAAGCCACACAAGGTCCAACAACCAAAACATTGTGTCATTGAAACCGCTTGTTGCGGATTGGCCTGCCACTGCTGCCCAATACGTCCTTCTGGTGCTAATGCGTTGGCACTAACAGGATCGAGTGTAAGCTTTCCGGCACTACCATCAATCAGGCCAGCCAATGTTTTGCGTGCTACAGCATGATAACTGGCAGCAAATGCAACCACTCCGCCCAAGGCTAAACTGCCTTTTAACCATTGACGCCGTGTAGACTTAACCATGATGCATTTCTCCTTCCACTGTTTTCTCGCCTGAAACTGTTTTTTCACTTGAGACTATTTTTTCACTTGAGAATTGTTGTTCAAGCCATCTGACACCTTCACGGCTAGCAATAATCACCGCTATCCATAATCCGCATGTACCCACCACGGCCAGCAATCCTTCACTCCCCAGCGGCAACGAATAGGGATTGGTTAACACATTGTATTTAGGCAACGTTTGAGTGTGCATCAGCAATAGCCAACGTACCGACCAACACAACGTCAGGGCTGCCAGTGCCTGAGCCACTACCATCCCGCTTGATAAGGTTTTTTTCCTGTTGAACAGCGCCATTGCCAAAAGCAATAGCCACAGCACCACAGGAAATGCTGCCAGAGTCTGGGCATGCATAGCCCAGTAGCGCAGAGCCTGTGCCGAGGCATTATCACCACTGGCCCACAGCACAGTAACCAACGCCAGCATCATTAAATTGATGAGTTGCCAGCGCACCAATGACACCTGATAGTGCGGCTCACGCCATAGCCAGGTAGCCAGTAAAGGCGGGATCGCCTGCCAGGCCGTCAGGAAGATAAACAGTGGCAACCATAAACTAAACCACAGGGGTTGGGCGCGCAGGATTGACACCTCGCGGCCGGTATAGAGCAAAATAGTGATAGCAGAAAACGCACAGAGTCCGGCTAATCCTGTCAATAATCGCGCTAATGGTTTTGCCCGCAATCGGCTGTAGGTCAGCGCCAGAAAATAGGACAACACCAGCAGGGTAAACAAGGGTAAGAAAAGAGATCCCCATGACATCCACGACCACGGCGTAAAGTGGGCATAGAAGTGCCAGACGCGGGCCGGTTGATGTAGGTCCGCATTGAGCGCCAATGGCGCAACCACCACCGCAGTCGCCGCCAACATCAGTGCAGCAAACTCCAATGGATTTTGCTGATGGCGAGAGAACATCCGTTGCCAGCAGGCAAACAACACGCCACTACAAGCCAGTCCGATGAAAAAGAAATACTGCACCGCCCAAGGCAACCAGGCGATATCTTGTGGGCGGGCTAAAATTTCACGGATCATGGGTGTACCTCCTGCCAGAGCGCGGGTTGGCCCTGCAATGGTCGGGTAAAAATGTCATTTAGCCCGAGGTAAAACACTTGAGGGTGAGTGCCTTGCTCCGGTTTCAGCACTTTGATGTCAGCGGCATGTTGCAGCAGCATTTGGCGCAATATACTGTTGCCATCGCGTAAATCACCGATAATCCGCGCCCCGCCGACACAAGACTCCACACAAGCAGGCAGCAATCCAACATCCAGACGATGAACACAAAAAGTACACTTGTCCGCAGTTTGGGTACTGTGATTGATAAAACGAGCTTCATACGGGCAAGCCTGAACACAGTATGCACAACCAACACAACGGGTATTATCGACAACCACAATGCCATCCTGGCGTTGATAAGTGGCCTGTACCGGGCAGACTGGCACGCAAGGCGGGTTATCGCAGTGGTTACACAGGCGGGGTAGCAATACATTGGTGACACTTTCTGCCCCAGACAGGGCAATTTGATACTGATTAACTGTGGTACGGAACTGGCCTTGTGGCAGTTGGTTTTCAATCGCGCAACTGACAGTACATGCCTGGCAACCAATACAGCGGCGCAAATCAATCAACATGGCGTAGCGCCGTTTGATATCACCTTGTTTGCGTGCCGGTTCCATCCGCCAGCCCGCATCCGCCAATGGCACCAATGCTGCGCCAGCAGTTAACACCCCGAGCCGCTGTAGAAATGCTCTTTTTCCTTGATCCATTTTTCTTCTCATCTGCTTAATAACAATGCTCTTAATTCAAGGATTGTAGAAATCGACGAGCAGAAGCCCTATTGTGGTTTTCCACATTCCCTTTAAGGACTTGATCCAGGACAATTGCGCACTGCGACGGGGATCATAAAAAGGAACATGCATGAGTTTCAGAGGGCTGGTGATAGTGCTGTTTTGGTGGTTTTCAACCGCCCATGCCAATGATTGGACCATTGGCGTGCTGGCATTACGCGGTGATGCTCAGGCGCTAGCACATTGGCAACCGTTGGCCGATCGCCTTAATCAGCACTTGCCTGGGCAGCACTTTCAGTTATTAGCCTTGGATTTAAATGCGATGAAAAGTGCGGTGCAGCAGAACCGAGTTGATTTTCTGCTGACCAATCCGGCGCAATATGTGCAAATTGATAACCACTATCCTCTGCGTTGGTTGGTCTCTTTGCGTTCCAGTCATGAGCCAGACAGCACCAGCCGCAATGTGATCGGTAGTGTTATTCTGGTACGCGCGGACAGTGATATCCATAATCCCCAAGGGTTGATTGGCAAACGCGTTGGTGCCGTCTCTCCCGATGCCTTTGGCGGTTACTTATTAGGATACAAAGTGCTACGCGATGCGGGGCTGCAACCAGAACGGGATTTTCAATTGCATTTTTCTGGCTTCCCGGTGGATGCGTTAATTTATCTGCTGCGTGATCGCGCTATCTCCGCGGCTATTGTGCCTACCTGCCTGCTGGAAGATATGCAGGCAGAAGGATTAGCGCATACTGCTGACTTTAAGCCGCTATTGGCGAAGAAAACCGCCATTCCATGCCTGAGCAGCAGCGAGTTATACCCGAATTGGTCGTTTGCCGCGTTATCACAGGTACCGGATGAATTAGCCGATAATGTTACGCGGATTTTGCTCAGCCCCGATGGTGACAAAACACCACAATGGGGTGCGCCCTCCTCCACCAGTCAGGTCGAAAGTTTATTACGTTCAATTAATCAACATCCCCAACAGCCGCAATTCTGGCAACAAACTCTTGATTGGGCGCAACAGCATCGGCTGTTGATCGTCGCCATCGCGGTGATTCTGTTATTGCTCGCGGCCAATCATATCTGGGTGGCGTTTCTGGTGCGCCGTCGCAGCCAGCAATTGGAGCAACTTCACCAGCAACTTAGGGCTAGGGAAAGTGCGTTGGAACAAGCTCAGCGCCTGAGTATTCTCGGTGAGATGGCCGCGGGATTTGCTCATGAACTAAATCAGCCGCTCAGCGCTATTCAGCATTACGCCGATGGTTGCGCTATTCGCCTGCAACGGGAACAGGCTGATCACTCATTACTGCCCATTTTGAATCAAATCAGCCATCAGGCCCAACGCGGGGCTGATACCATTGCTAACTTACGGCTGTGGGCAGGAAAACAGCCTGCCACGAACAGCTCTGCCACCTGCCAGCCATTGCCTGCCCTGGTTAATCACCTCTGGCAGTTACTGGCAGCCACCAATCCCGCGCCGTGTTGCACGTTGCACACTGATATCGAAGCATCATTAGCGCTGCATTTACCGCCCACGCTGCTCGATCAGGTCTTGTGTAATCTGATCACTAACAGTTTGCAGGCCGGTGCCCACCAGTTATGGTTCAGTGCTTATCAGCAAGCCGATGTGGCAATATTAATTTTGCAAGATGATGCCGGTGGCCTGACGGCCGAACAGCTCAACCAACCTTTTACCCCATTCCGTTCCACCAAAAGTGATGGCCTCGGTCTCGGTCTGGTCATTTGCCAGCGATTGATCTGTCGCCAGGGCGGAAATCTGGCACTACTTAACCACCTGGCCGCCAATGATAAGATTGGACTACGCGTTACCCTGACACTGCCACTTAACCCAAGCAAGGAGCTTACTCTTGTCACTGATTCATCTACTTGATGACGATATTGCCGTCACCGACGCTTGCCGTTTTTTGCTGGAAAGCCTGGGTTACAAAGTGAAGGTATGGCATGACGGTGAGTGTTTCCTGGCCCAGGCTGATTTATATCAATCTGGTGTATTACTGCTCGATATTCGTATGCCGCTGCTAGATGGTACGCAAGTCTATAACCAGATGCGCCAGCGAGACAGCACGCTGGCCGTCATATTCCTTACCGCCCATGGAGAAGTGCCGCAGGCGGTTGAGCAGATGAAACTGGGGGCGGTTGATTTCTTACAAAAACCAGTCGCGACAGCGCCGCTGATTACCGCCTTACAGCAGGGCTTGCAGCACACAGAGCAGTTGACGGCCCGCCGACAGGTACAACTGCGTTATGCCTCGCTGACGCCACGGGAACAGATGATTGCGCAATGGGTTATGCAGGGTTTGATTAATCGGGATATCGCCGACAAAGCTTGTGTGTCTGTCAGAACCGTAGAAGTGCATCGGGCTAAAGTAATGGAAAAGATGGCGGTTAGCAGTCTGGCTGAGTTAGTCAGCTTACTGAATCCGTTCAAATAGCCAAATTCAATCATGGTTATTTAACCATCAGATAGGTGATTTAATCGGCGGAAACTTCAACCAAAAGGCATAAAAATGGCTTTTTGGTGCGGTCTGTTTTCCTGTAAGCCACTAAAAATGTCACAATAGTCTACCTTAAATGACAGATGAATACGTTGGTATGGATGACCGGCAACTGCCTATTGAGGTTCGTTAAAGAACCACATGTCCGCTATCAAGAGTAAATAGTTAACTGTCCGACTGAATTACAATAACGCAGAGAACAGATATGCCAGTTCCTTCTTTTGAACGCTCACTGCTACACCCTCGTTATTGGCTGACCTGGCTTGGCCTTGGTATCCTCTATCTATTGGTGTTGCTCCCCTACCCGGTTATCTATGTCCTGGGTACCTCCCTTGGCCGCTTTTCTATGCGTTTTCTCAAACGGCGTAAACGGATAACACAGCGTAATCTCGAGTTGTGCTTTCCTGATATGCCACAGGCTGAACGCGATGAACTGCTGGTTAAGAACTTTGAATCGGTGGGGATGGGGTTATTTGAAACGGGCATGGCTTGGTTTTGGCCGAACTGGCGCATTGAGCGCTGGTGTAGCGTTAGTGGTCTAGAGCACATTCAACAAGCGCGAGAGGAAGGCAAAGGGATTTTATTGATCGGCTTGCATTTTCTTACGCTGGAACTGGGTGCCCGCATCTTCGGAATCTACAATCCGGGCATCGGTGTCTATCGCCCGCATGATAATAAAGCCATGGACTGGATGCAGACTTGGGGCCGGATGCGTTCAAATAAAGCCATGTTAGACCGCAAAGATCTGAAAGGAATGATCCGCAGCCTAAAACAAGGCGAAATTATCTGGTATGCGCCGGATCACGATTACGGTCCGCGCAGCAGCGTATTTGTGCCCTTGTTCGCTGTCGATCAAGCGGCAACCACCACTGGGACTTACCTGCTGGTACGTATGGGTAAACCGGCAATTATTCCTTTCACGCCGCGTCGTTTACCTAATGGCAAAGGTTATCAACTGCTGTTGCAACCCGCAGTAGAGAACTTCCCGTTAGATAATGAAGTGGCGGCGGCCGCGTTTATGAATAAAGTGGTCGAAAAAGAGATTGCCCAAGCCACCGACCAATATATGTGGCTACACCGGCGTTTTAAGACCCGGCCAGAAGGCGCGCCTTCATTGTATGAATAGCATGACTTATTCAGAAATAGAATATTGCTAATGGTAATGAGAATTAGTTTATATCAATTTTTTTGATACACTTCGTCAGATTTATCCGCTAGGCAAATAAGATTTATCTGACGATACTGAGAGTAATTAATCCTAGTTATTATCCGGTTATTTTCTTTTTTAATAAGGATATATATGCTCGCAACACTTAATCTCTGGTTCACTCGATTAACAGACCATCCTAACGGCGGCAAACTACTATTACGCCTAACGTTCGGTGTCTTGATGTTATTTCATGGTGTAGCCAAAATTCAGCATGGCACCAGCTGGATAGCCGCGTCTTTACAGGCGCAAGGCATCCCCAGTTTTGTCGCCTATGGCGTTTACATCGGCGAAATTGTCACCCCGATCCTGATTATTCTTGGTCTGTTTACCCGCCCTGCGGCGTTCGTTTACGCCGTTAACCTGTTGGTTGCAGTATTAATGGTCGGTACGGGGAAATTCTTTACCCTGACCCAAGTCGGTGCCTGGGGTTTGGAAAACGAAGCTATGTATTTCCTCGGTGGTGTCGCTATCATGCTACTGGGTAGTGGCCGTTATTCCGTGACTAAAAATGAAGCTTACCGCTAATCACTGGCGCTAAATAACGAATATCATACTAACCACTGCGCCTTTGGCGGGGTGGTTTTTCCTGTTTTCTCTGCCAGCTGTAACATCATGCTAATGCCACAACTCCTGTGTTATTACCAAATAGAATAAGCATATCCATCCATGTCAAACCACCTTTCCATTTTATAAAAACTAATATTTATCTCATTGATGTCGCTGCACTATGAGCGCATACTTATCAGGCTAAGTATCTGCTTCTCGTGCTTTGCCGCCCCTTCAAACGCCCTGCTGACGAATAAAGAGACGCAAAGCAATCACTTGCTTAATCGGTAATTTATGACCTCGGCGCCACAACCTGTTAACTGGAAAAGAAACCTATTTGTCACCTGGTTAGGCTGTTTTCTAACCGGTGCTGCATTTAGTTTGATCATGCCATTCTTGCCATTGTATGTGGAGGAGTTAGGCGTGAGCGGTCACCAGTCATTGAATATGTGGTCCGGTCTGGTATTCAGTATTACTTTTCTGTTTTCTGCCATTGCCGCCCCCTTCTGGGGGAGCCTCGCTGATCGTAAAGGGCGGAAAATCATGCTATTACGCTCAGCGTTAGGCATGGGGATCGTGATGGTTTTAATGGGTATGGCGCAAAATATCTGGCAGTTTCTGGCATTACGTGCACTGCTGGGACTACTGGGTGGTTTTATTCCAAATGCCAATGCACTGATCGCCACTCAAGTACCGCGCAATAAGAGTGGCTGGGCTTTGGGGACGCTCTCAACCGGTGGGGTGAGCGGTGCATTAATCGGGCCGCTGATCGGCGGGTTGTTAGCGGATAACTATGGCCTGAGACCGGTATTCTTTATTACCGCGGCGGTGTTGTTGCTCTGTTTTGCCCTAACCTGGCTGTATGTCAGGGAGCAGTTTGCACCGGTACTGAAAAAAGACATGCTTAACGGGCGGCAAGTATTTAACTCCCTGAAGAACCCGAAGTTAATCCTGAGCCTGTTTGTCACCACCATGATAATCCAGATTGCTACTGGCTCAATTGCGCCGATCTTGACGCTGTATGTGCGCGAACTGGCTGGTGATATTCATAATTTGGCTTTCGTCAGCGGCATGATTGCGTCAGTCCCAGGGGTTGCTGCATTGATGAGCGCGCCGAGATTAGGAAAACTGGGTGATAGAATCGGCCCGGAACGCATTCTGATTGCCATGCTGGCTCTGTCAGTGCTTATCTTGATCCCGATGGCTTTCGTGCAGACTCCATTGCAATTGGGTATTTTGCGCTTCTTGCTGGGGGCAACGGATGGTGCATTGCTCCCTGCGGTGCAGACGTTACTAATTTATAACTGCACCAATCAAGTGGCTGGCCGGATTTTCAGTTATAACCAATCGTTTCGTGATGTCGGTAATGTCAGCGGCCCGCTACTCGGGGCTGCGGTCTCTGCCAGCTATGGTTTCCGCGCTGTATTCTGTGTAACTGCCTTGGTGGTGCTATTTAACGCGATCTATTCTTACTGGTGTTTACAGCGCCAGCCCTTAAAAGCACGGCAACGTGAGGTTCAACAACAGCAAGATAGCTAAAGATTAGAGGGGTAACCCACCCGGCGGGTACCCGCATAAACCATCCTAAATCCCTAAACAAAAGCACGTATATTCCTGCTCTTTTCTGCCCGAATCCTCCTGAGATGCACTGACAAAAGCCCCATCAAACGTTAATCCCTCGCCAAGTTGCTGTTTATTGTGTTTTTATGCGAAAATTTTTTATTCCAGCACTCTCTCATGTCAAAATAGCCATAGCATATTTATTTAACTTATTGATAAATAATATTAATAATAAG
>NZ_JAZGQE010000280.1:0-3773 GCF_048593885.1 Yersinia sp. 1252 StPb PI
TGTTACAGTCTTAAGGTAAATAAATTCCACGGGTGGATAATTTAGTGTTCTCTCTTTTTTATTACTCACCATCAAGTCGTTTTCTCTTTTTAGCATCGCTAATATCCATACTTATCCATCACTGAAATAAATGAATCTATCGAAAACAACATGGAAAAAAATATAAAATCAGTATTTAGTCGTATTACTGTCACATTAGTAAATATGATGATTCCGTGGCAGAGATAGATACAGAATTGAAATGCTGATGACAATGTAGGGTATTGGATAAGTGAAAGAGGAGCTAACAAAAGCCAGCTCCTCCTTTTGTACAATTACTTTTGGGTCAGTAGGAACTTAACGACATCCGCATACTGTTTAACATAGGTATCCATTGAGCTGGTATCCATGCCATCATTCTTAATCATATATTTGCCATTAACAAACATGGCTGGCACACCACGTAATTGTAAATCTTCAGCCGCTTTTTGTTGTTGAGCAACCAGTGATTTAACGACAAAACTATTTAATGCCGCATCATAATCTTCGCCACTCACACCCGCTTTAATAAAGACATTACGAATATCATCAGGGGTTTGAACAGTTTGTGTTTTCTGTACACCTTCAAACATCAGTGGGGTGATTTTTTCCTCAACGCCCAATGCCATGGCAACAGCCCATGCCTGAGTCAATTGCTTACCTAATGGCCCAAGGAACTCAACATGGTATCGAGTCATTTTTGTCCCTTCTGGCAGTGCTTTTTTTACTGCCTGAGGGATATGATAAACTTCTTCAAACTGAAAGCAGTGCGGGCAATAGAAAGAGAAAAACTCTAAAACCTGAGGCTCACCCGTTACTGGTTTATTTAACGTCTGGTACTGGGTTCCATCCGTAAACTGTGCGGCAGATGCACTGAATGCCATCACCATGCCAACGAGAGCTAACCATACATTTTTCATACTATAACAATCTCCATTATCTTAGCTTTAGTACATTGGCATCAGCTGCAAAGGGGGTACCTGCAACAGCTTAACCTGTTCTGTAAATGATGCAGTCTGCTGTAACCAAAAATCAGACTCCGCCATCCACGGAAAACTTTTCGGAAATGCAGGGTCCTGCCAACGTCTGGCGACCCATGCAAGGTAATAAACCATGCGCATTGCGCGTAAAGGTTCAATCAATGCAAGTTCACGCTGATCAAAATCAGCAAACTCACCATAAGCTTCCAGCAAGATATCCAACTGGATCAATTGCTCTCTGCGCTCGCCGTGTAATAACATCCACAAATCCTGAACCGCCGGACCATTTCTGGCATCATCCAAATCGACGAACATTGGCCCATCACGCCACAAAATATTACCAGGATGGCAATCACCATGTAGCCGCAACGGCTGCCAATCGGTGTGCCAATACTGCTTAATGGTGGCGATCAACAGATCGGTTGCCGCCAGAAACTTGTCTTTCTGTTTTGCCGGCACTAACACACTGCTGGCCAGTAACTGACGTGGCTCGGTCAGATATTCCTCAATATCCATCGTTGGCCGGGCAACAAAAAGTCCATCGCTACCCACCTGATGAATTCTGCCGAGAAAACGGCCCACCCACTCCAGTTGATCAAGATTGTCTATTTCATATTGCCGCCCACCGACACTTGGGAACACAGCAAAGAAAAAGCCGCCATGAGTATGCAAAGTTTCGCCGTTTAGTGCTAATGGGGCGATAACCGGAATCTCCGATTCTGCCAAATCAAGCGAGAACCGATGTTCCTCGATAATTTGTTCACTGCTCCAACGCTCGGGGCGATAAAACTTCACCACATACCGTTTACGATCTTCATCCATAAACTGATAGACGCGGTTCTCATAACTATTAAGCGCGGTTAACCCTGAATCCACCCGTAACCCTACAGCCTCAAGGGCGTCCATAATCAGGTCTGGAGACAAAGTCTGAAAATTAAAAGCAGAATTGTTCATAACAACATTCAGTCTGTATAAGTAACAGCGGCGCGCTGAGAATAAGAAATAGTATCATTAAAGCCCCCTCCCTACGCAGACAGGAGTGTGACTAATCTTTAATGATGCCACGAGCTCTCAATAATGCTGTTTTAAAATCCTCTTCATAATCCTTTTTCAGTCCTGGAATCACTTCCGTTGATGCCGAGCCACGCATTTTCAGATGATAAATAAGAATATCGTCTGTCAAATCTGCGAAATTACCTTCAAAACCAGCTTCCTCTGACAATTTTTGTAAAAACTGCACCAGATTTAAATCAGGTTCTTGCTGCCAGGCCGGATGTAAAAGCTCAATCAGTTCATTAACACGATGACATTTCATAGCGAAGTTATCCTATTCAAAAATATGCTGACAAAGTAGCAGGGATATTCACACAGGGAAAGAGAGCCTATTGTCAATAAAAGTAAATCCTGACCTGTTCACCTATTTGAAGATACAATCCCATAGTCAGTTTAATACCGTGGAGTGATGGAAATGCGACCTAATATTACAGGCGTTATTCTTGCTGGAGGCCTTTCGTCCAGAATGGGCGGGAATGATAAAGGATTAATCTCCCTAAATGGAAAGCCACTGTATCGACATGTGATTGATAGATTAAGACCGCAGGTTGAGAACTTACTGATTAATGCTAATCGTAACCAAGCCCTCTATCAACAAAGTGGCGTTCCCGTCATTAACGATATCATTACTGGCTTTGTAGGCCCATTGGCTGGCATGCATGCTGGATTAAGCCATTCAACTACCGAATGGGTTGTCTTTGCTCCCTGTGACGTTCCTATGCTTCCACTTAATCTGGTTTCTCAACTCTGGCAGTCAAAAGGGCAGGCTCTTGCTGCTTATGTTAGTGATAGCAAGCGTGAGCATCCAACATTAGCTTTAATGCATGTTAGTCTTAAGCCAACGCTAGCAAGGTATCTGGCAAAAGGGGATCGTAAGTTAATGATATTTATGACGAGTATCAATGCGCAAAGAGTGGTATTCAATGGGCAACTCAATCAATTCAGTAACCTAAATACTCCCGCAGATTGCGAGTTATGGGAACAAGCTAAAAGAGAGCCATTATGAGCAGCAAGACGCCCCCGTTACTCGGTATAGCCGCGTACAGTGGTACAGGAAAAACAACCTTACTAAAACACCTGATCCCCTTACTTCAACAGCGCCAAATCCGCGTTGGCTTAATCAAACATACTCATCACAATATGGAAATTGATACACCGGGCAAAGACAGTTATGAATTGCGTAAAGCTGGAGCCCATCAAACGTTAGTTGCCAGTGATTGCCGCTGGGCATTAATGACAGAAACGCCAGAACAGCCGCCGATGGATCTTCACTATCTGGCTAGTCGATTAGATACATCAACTATCGATTTGATTTTGGTTGAGGGTTTTAAGCACGAGCCGATCAGCAAAATTGCTCTTTATAGAGCAGCTGTAGGTAAGCCTTTCGCTGGTTTGATTGATGAATACGTTATCGCTTTGGCAAGTGACGAGCCGATAGATACTGTAGTAAAGCAATTAGATATTAATCAACCAGATCAGATCGCAGAGTTTATTTATAACTGGCTCAAGATGGATCAGTCAGAGCTATAAAAACAAAAAAAAGCCACCTATCAAGGTAGCCTTCTGTTTTCATCATCGCTGTGACGGCCGGATTTGACTCACCTGCTCCTGCAATATTTGACTCATCTCACTATGAACCCTGCGACGCAACCACTCTAAGGTCACTATTTATACATATTTCACTATTCTGCCCATAGCAAAAACCCCACGCTTTTGGCATGG
>NZ_JAZGQE010000281.1:0-3770 GCF_048593885.1 Yersinia sp. 1252 StPb PI
CATAGAATGTACTGACATAATCAGCATATTCCCCTATCTTTCAGTAGGTTGTATGTAATTACATGATTGTAAAAGCTTTGTTTTATATTGCATTGGAATTGTTGGATGAAAAAACCAATCACAGTCAGAAAAAAAATGTTTTAACGTGCAGAATATCTAAAAGCAGTATTTAGCAGCCCGATTTTTAGGCGGTTAAAAGGACTTGATGAGTCGAATGGGATGCAGCGGATTTACTGACCGGCATTAAACAGGCCATATCGGGAATTATTAAAAGTATCATCTCAATAGGTTCATATTGGCCCTAAATCAGACGCATGCAGGTCTAAATAGCGGTGATAGTTATCAGGGGGTGGATCATTATCTGTCGGATGTAAGCGATGGTGCCCACGGATGGCGGTGGGTGCAAAACCAAAACGTTTGCGAAAACGTTCAGCAAAACGTGATGCACTCTCGTAGCCCACTTGGCTGGCTATTAATGATATTGGCCAATCAGTACCTTGCAATAAACGCAATGCACTGGTCATGCGGACATCAATCATTAAGTCACGTAATAGTATTTTTTCGGCAGCTAATTTTCGGCGTAATACAACTTCGCTCATCGCCATATGGTCTGCAACTTGTGATGCCGACCATATTTTGTATGGATCAGTCGCCAAACAACGGCGCACTCTCTCACTTAACGAATCACTTTCATTTAATATAAATTTAACGCCACGCTGAGCCAACCAAAGTAACAATTCAAGCATGCGGTGTCTGACGATAGTTGGCGGAATATCACCAATGTCAGATATTGCTTTAAACGTATTGCCGAATGTATTGATGAATTCAGGTGCTAAATTACGTACCGGCATAACGCCGGGAACATACCCAAGACCAGCGGATGCTGGATGATTGGCAAAGGTGGCAATCAAACGGGGATCACAGCGAAGTTGGTGGCTAAAAAATAGTCCGTCGTCAGATAAGCCATTTATTACATCAACTGTTTGGCCACTACTCACCGCGACTATTTCACCGGCCTGTATAATACATTCCTGATTATCCCAGCGAATGATTTTGTACCCACGGTTAACCATAATGAGCAATGGATGCTCAATATAGACGGAGGTGAGTAGCAGCTCTGTGTGTTGAATAACATGTGCCGAGCTACCCACACCGGGGCAAAAATTAATTGTACGTTCCATCGATATTCATTTCACAATTTTAGCCTGAGAATATCTTTACGCTTTGAGTGACAGAGTAGCAACTCATTTTAATAGAAAATTTACAGTAACTGGCTATTTTAGCGAAAAATATTAAGGGTGAGAATAATAGCCAGCTCGATATGAGTGATTGTTACTGTCAATATAATTCCATGTTAAAAACAATGACAATAAAAATTAATTGGCATGTTAATAATTGCAGTGACATGTAATTTCTTTACAACAAAAGGTGTAATCGTTTTCGGTAACTGACCGCTACTGTGTTTCACCCAGCAGCAATGCATGATCAGGGAATTGACCATAAGTATTATTAACAGCTTGCTGTCGGGTTGATTGCCCGACTAATTCACTGAGTGCATCCAGGCGTAACTGTAATAGACGTTTAATTTCTATTTCATTTTCCAAAATAGCTCTCAATTTCTCACGTAACAGCTCCTGCAACACCTGAGATGAGCATGAGGATATAGTGACGTTTGCCGTGCTTTCTACCGCTTTAAGGTAAGTCATTTCGAGATCAACCAGCGCATCCCAATTCCCCTCAGTTGCCAATGCAAGCATTTGCTCACTGAGTGTCAGGATTTGTTGATATTCGGACAAAAGGTGCTGGTGACGTTCCATTAAATGGGGTCCTAATCAGGTTGATAATTGGGGCCGATCTGCCGCCAGGCGTCTGCAATATTTTCGAGCAAAGCAGACACTTCATTAATTGCCTGTTCGTCATTATGCAAATTGGCATGCAGCAAGCGCCGCGACATATAGTCATATAAAGCTGACAAATTCTGTGCCAGCTCACCGCCTTTTTCCATATCCAGTCCTGCACTCAGCCCATTATCAATAATATTAATGGCTTTTGACAGTGCAGCACCTTTGGCCGGAATATCTCCCTGACTCATCAAGATGCGAGCACGAACCAGGGCGCTTTGCGCCCCGTCGAAGAGCATCACGATCAATTGATGAGGGCTGGCACTCATTACACCACTTTCGACTCCTACGTTTGCGTAAGCTTGAACCCCTGATCGGCTGTACATGCTCTATCCTTTATGAAGAGAATTGTTGAGTTAAGAAATTACCGGTATTGGTTAATGAACTCACCAATTTGTCCAACTGGGTAAATTGTGCCTTATAGCGTTCAATGGTGGCATTAATGCTATCAGTGGTTGAGGTAACCTGTTTCTCTAATGATTTTAATGTCTTGTTAATACCATCAGTGGCTGTCTTTAATGAGCCTTTGGTGGAATCCAGTGCGGTATTTAGCAGGTTATCCATCTGAGTGGCGAAACCGGTGGTTTTGCCATCGCCGACAAAAAATGCTGTTACGTTATTCGGCTGGTCAGTCAGTGCTTTATCAAGTTTCTTCGAATCAATGACTAATTTTCCATCAAGATCTTGAGTAATACCCATCGCTGCCAGGGTTTTCACATCACCGGCCTGGGCAGAGGCTAATTGGCTCTTCAATTGCGTTTGGATGCTGCGCAATGTGCCATCGCCAACTAATGCGCCATTACTGGTTGATTGATCCTTACCCGCTTCAACCGCAGTATATTTGGTTAAAGAAGCAAACGTGGTTTGTAATGAATTATACGCATCGACAAATGTTTGAATCGCAGCTTTGGTCGCGGTGGAGTCACGTGTAATTGTCAGTTGCTCAGGTTCATCTTTTTTTGTTAAGGCTTTCAGGCTGAGTGTAACGCCTTGTGGTGCATCAGTAATGGTATTGCTTTGACGGGTAATGGATACGCCATTTACTGTCAGTGTTGCATCTTCAGCTTTTACTTTTTGCGTTAAAGCGCCACTACCACCGGTGGTGCTTGGGGTGTAGTTCAAAAAGTTGTTTAAAGTGTCATCACCAGAAACACTGACTGTCATTTCTGACTTCGTCCCTGTTTCCTTGGAAGTTAATGCGAGATAGTAAGTATCATCATCCGCTTTCATGATACTGGCGCTGACACTACCTTCTTGTTTATTAATCGCATCGCGAATACCGGTCAACGAGGTCTGCTCACTGGTCAGTTTTACTTCCAGTGGTTTTGTTTGACCGGGTTGAGTGATAGTAATTGTCCGGCTGTCGTTACTATTACCCAGTTTATCTGTGGCGTTCGGCACATCAGAAGAGAGTAATGATTGCGCTTTAGCCAGATTAGTCACTTCAATCGTGTAATTACCTGCCGTCGCACCACTGCTGGTAGTAGCGGCAAAAGCGGTATTGGTGCTGTTAACAGAGGTCGTAGCTAGGGTATCGGCTTTTTTTAGTGCTGCAGATGCCGTTTCGACTTTAGCCAGAGCGCTTTGTAACACGCCATAGGCAGTAAGCTTGCCTTTATAACTGGTCTGCTGGTTGGTTAGCGGAGTTAAGCGGGTTTGTTCCCCGGCACTTAATTTATCCAGTAAAGTGCCTAGCTCCAAATTTGAACCGATACCCAGAGAACTGATACTTGCCATGTCTAATCCTTAATATTCAAGTGTCGTTACAGGGGTTATCGGCCAGAGAATTGAAAAGTTTACACATAAAATGGAATTTATGATGGCTGGAATAACGGGGGATAACAGGGCGCTATTTGCCCTATTGAATAG
>NZ_JAZGQE010000282.1:0-3711 GCF_048593885.1 Yersinia sp. 1252 StPb PI
AGCGGCGCACACCATATCGGTGCCACAGGGGCATTAACGGTAACGCAGGCCAGTAATCTGGGAGCCTCGACGGCTACTGTGAATCTGGATACCGCCACTTCGCATCTGGTGCTGAACGGTCTTAGCGGCGCGGTTGCCAATGCTCTCAGCGGCGTGACGGATTCGACTGTTGATATCAACAATGGTGCGAATGTGTCGCTGACCGGCAATAACAGTGGCTTCCTCGGTCAGTATGCGCTGGCGGACAGCAGCAAATTGACGGTGGCCTCAACCAATAATCTGGGGGCCGCTTCCTCTGTGGCCCTGGCGGGCGCACAGGATATTCTGGCGCTGAGTGGCTTTAACGGCATCTTTGGCAATACGGTCACCGGCAGCGGTATCTTGCAGGTCACCGACAGCAGTGATGTGACCCTGAATAACACCAACAGTGTCGACAATGCAGTCACGGTGGATATCACGGATGCCACCTTGAATCTGGCTGATATCGCGCTGTTTGACCATGCACTGACCGGCACTGGCACGCTGAATGTGGCGAAGAATGATGCCAGCACGGCATTTGATTTCGGCTCTTCAGTGGGCGGCGCATTCAGCGGCATTGTGAATTTGCAAAATACCATTTTCAATATCGATGGTTTGAATACGACAGCCTTGACGAATTCCACACTGAAATTATCCAGCGGCAGTCTGGCCTCGGTGGCAGACGGTGTACAGAATATCGGTGGGCTGGCGCTCAATGGCGGTACGTTGCTGTTTAATAATCTGGTGGATAACTCAGGTATCATCAGCTCCTTAGGAACCCTCACGGCGAATAATATCGATACCACCGGTGGCGGTGAGGTTCGGGTTAATTTACCGGCGAATGTCACACCAGATCTTGGCGGTTTGTCGGTGATGCAACTGGATGAAGGGGAGATCATTGTGACCTTGGCCTCCGGCGCGGCGACCGGAACCGGGCATGAGCTGACGTTATCTGATGCACTTGGTGACCCGTTAAGTGCGACCGTTTATCAGTCTATTTCTAACCCTGGTGCACTCTCACCGGCGGCACTGGGTTCGTTTAATTACGGCATGACCACCGGGACCGGTTTTGATGGGTTGTACGTCAATTATGGGCTGAAGGCGTTGGAATTGCAGAGCACAGGTAATGACGCACTGATATTAACGGCAACCTTGGCAAACAATGGTACGCAGGCTAATGATCTCTCCGCTCAGGTGACGGGCAGTGGCGACCTGGCCTTTGTTTCCGCTAATGACGGCAGCATTGCATCGTTATCGAATTCGACCAACAGCTATACCGGCGCGACATGGGTGCGTGCAGGCAATGTCCGTCTGGCTGCGGATTCAGTACTGGGGCAAACTTCTCTGTTGGCGATGAGCACGGCGACGAATGTTGATCTCAACGGGACTCAGCAGACGGTGGGTCAGTTAGCCACTGAAACCGGCAGTACATTGGACTTCAATAGCGGCAAGTTAACCGTCACTAATGGCGGGCAGGTTGATGGCGTATTGACGGGCGTTGGTGAGCTGGATCTGGCCGGAGGTTTACTGAGTATCACTCAAGCTAATAGTGGCTTTACTGGCAGCACTGACATTGCCAGTGGCGCGACAGCACATCTGTATCAGGTCCAAGGGCTAGGCTCGGGAGCGATTAACAATAACGGCCTGCTTAATCTGGATAATACCAGCGGGGTGCTGCTGAACGCGTTGGCGGGTAGCGGCAACGTCCAACTTTCCAACAGTGCCAATGTCCAACTGGCCGCAGACAATAGTGGCTATTCGGGCTTATTTACCACTGACGCAGGGACGGTGTTGACCGCCAATAATGCAGGCAATCTGGGGAGCAGCAGTGTTGCAAATAACGGTGAGCTAATCTTGGATACGGCGTCAGTCTGGAATTTATCCAACGCGATCAGCGGTAGCGGTACATTGGTTAAACGTGGCAGCGGCACGGTAAAAATTGATAGCGGTACAGTCAGTGCCAGTTTGACGACGATTGAAAACGGTTTGCTGCAACTGGGCAGTTCAACAGCCACCTCGACCCTGACAGTGAATGAGTCACCATTGGCCCGTACATTGGTGGCCACACTGGCATCCAATGTCGTCAATCTGGTCAGTGACGTGTTGATTACTAACACCGGCTCATTAGGTGGATACGGCCAGGTGACAGGGAATGTGGAAAATCGTGGCAACCTGATTATGCCAAATGCCTTAACCGGCGGCGATTTCGGGACCTTCATTATTGATGGTAATTATACCGGCGATAACGGCACTGTGGTCTTCAATACTATTCTGGCCGGTGATTCATCAGTAACCGATCGGCTGTTGATTACTGGCAATACCGCAGGGCAAAGTTTTGTCACCGTGAACAATATTGGTGGTAATGGTGCGCGGACCTCTGAGGGCATCAAAATCATTGATGTCGGCGGCGATTCTGCCGGGCAGTTTACCCTGAATGGCCGTGCTGTGGCGGGTGCCTATGAGTACTTCTTGTATCAAGGTGGTGTTAGCTCGCCGACCGATGGTGACTGGTATTTGCGCACTCAAGCAGATGAGCGCCGCCCTGAACCGGCAAGCTATACCGCGAACCTGGCTGCGGCCAACTCAATGTTTGTTACCAGTTTAGCTGATCGCTCCGGTGAAACAGTGTATACCGATGTCTTTACGGGTGAAGAGAAAACGACCAGCCTGTGGTTACGCAATGAAGGTAGCCATAACCGTTCCCGTGATGACAGTGGCGAATTGAAAACGCAAGATAACCGATATGTGATGCAGTTGGGGGGTGATGTGGCGCAATGGAGCCGCAACACACAAGATCTGTGGCGCGTCGGGGTTATGGCGGGTTATGCCAATAGCAGCAGCTCTTCTGTGGCACAGGAAACCGGTTATCGGTCCAACGGTTCGGTAGATGGCTACAGTGTGGGGGTATATGGCACATGGTTTGCTGATAGTCAGGATAATACCGGTGCTTATGTTGACACCTGGCTGCAATACAGTTGGTTTAACAATCAGGTTGATGGACAAGATCTCACCACCGAGAAATATGACTCGAAAGGGTTCACTGCTGCGGTCGAGAGTGGCTATGCCTTCAAAGTGGGCCAGAGCGTTAACCAAAATTACTTTATTCAGCCAAAAGCTCAAGTGGTGTGGATGGGGGTGAAAGCAGATTCTCATACAGAAACCAATGGCACAGTAGTCTCCGGCGAGGGGAATAACAACATTCAAACCCGCTTGGGTGTGAAGGCCTTTATCAGCCCAATACCGACCGCTGAAAAAGCCAACGTTCCGGCATTTAAGCCATATGTTGAGGCTAATTGGGTCCATAACACCAAAGATTTTGGCACCACACTCGATGGTATAACCGTGAAGCAAGCGGGGGCAGCCAATATTGCTGAGTTGAAATTGGGTGTCGAAGGCCAGATCAATAACAAGCTGAATCTGTGGGGTAATGTGGGCCAGCAAGTGGGTAATAATGGCTACAGCGACAGCAGTATCACGTTAGGGGTTAAATATAATTTCTAACTGAAACCAGTCGTTATAAGCCATCCGCGGCACATATCATCAGGTATGTGCCGTTTTTTATGGTTAAAGCTGTACTGAAAAATATCAATGACAGTGGTGGCTGTAGTTGATTCTTTTGGTTTTATATTTTGAATTTATTTTGTTGGCAGCTTATTAAGCTGAGTTGTCTGTATTGTACGATGCTAAATTAAT
>NZ_JAZGQE010000283.1:0-3658 GCF_048593885.1 Yersinia sp. 1252 StPb PI
ACTGGTCGTTGCATACCCCTGACTGATACTGATAAATAGGCTCAGCCCTCTTTGCAGCTAACGCGATTCGGGCTAGTTCCATTTGCTCGCTTCGAGTTAATCCGTTTTCTAGTGGCTGACGAATAAACTCTTCCAGTCTCTCTACAGTGAAACTATCTAATTCTTTCATGCCCTTTCTCCTCGACCGATAAACCAGTCCAGTGCTTTGCAAATAAGTGAATTCTCGTACCAGTCATCAATTAACCGGCGCTCATTTTTGTCGCGAAAAAATATCGGGCCACAATACGAGTGCCAAGCCATGAACACACAGGTTCCGTCTTCAAGGCGTAGGCGGTAAAATGGCGTGATGGTAATTATTCCGTTTGAAATTCGAATGCATGTCATTCACTCTCTCCCTTGATTCATTGATAATCCCATTCAATATCTGCATTATCATCAAAGTTGATTCTGATAACCCCAAATCCACCGCATGAACGACAAACGACTGCATCACCATCATAAAAAACATTATCGATGTCGCTATCTGTGTGTACCGTCTTTTTAATACCGTTGCATTGATAGCAGTCGGTCATTTTTGTAGTGTCTACGCTATGCATATAATTGCCTCTTTAAGACTTTCAATCACCCTTGATTCGAATACCGGCAGTGCGGAGGGCGGCATTGAAGCCAGTCGAATAAGCCTCACACAACGCCATAGAGTGACTAAGCCCAGCACCACCCAGTTGATAGACAACGTCTGGAGGAACATCTGTCGGCGATATACGCTCCACCTCAATGCTTTCACGGCTGGCTTTCCAAGCTAGCCAAAATACCGTGTGATAATCATCAACATAGTTTTCTCCGCATCGTTCTAAGCGACCAGTAATGGATATGGATGGAAGTCTATTTGCCCACTTTTCAAAATCTTCCCGCGATTTAGTTATGTCCATCATGATTTCCTTTCCGCTGACTGAGCGGCATCAAATTGTGATTTAAGGGGTAGATAAACTACACGGTGGACAAACGGGATAAAGGCCGTGAAGAATTTATCGAAGGCACATTCTCGGTATCCAGTAGCTTCATCAACCAGCATTTCCAGCCCGTTACGCGGCTGTCGCGGCAACTCCACCTCGAACAGTCGGCAGAAGTTAGCAATCAACTCCGGTTCATCAAGGCAACGTTCAAGGCAGGCATTGAATGCAGGGTCAAACAGAAGAGTGATCATCACTTCTTCAGGTAATCGTTGTGTTATGTCCATCAGAAACCACCTTGTTTTTTAGTTGACCGCCGCTCAGATTCAGTCGCTTTAGCTTTTGCCTGTTCCTGGTTGCAGTCATAGATTGCACCGTGGCGCTGGTCAACGAATACCACGCCGCCGCTGCCATGCCGGTTAAGGCGAAGTAGTAACTCTGTATCCTGCTGATTGGCGTTCTCGTCATAAGCACCTTCGCGGTATATTCCCAGCCAGTAATCACAGTCTTGCTCAATCTGTCCTGTGTCACGGGAGTCGCTTGGTTGAGGCCGCTTATTGACGCGTTTTTCTAAATCACGGTTTAGCTGAGTCAACAGCACAACAACACAATCCAGCTCTTTGGCGAGGTTCTTTAGCCCCTTGGTGATCATCCCGTAAGCCAGATCATTACGGTCTGCTTTTTCGGCGGTCATTAGTGTGAGGTAATCGACCAGCACCATGCCTACAACACCACGTTCGCGCTTAATGCGGCGGCACTCAGAAACAATGTGAGACAGTGGAATCCCCGGCGTATCATCAATGTACAAATTGCCACTTCTTGCCAGCTCTAACCCTTTCGCGGATGCCAACGCAAAACGGTTATCGTCGTACCCATCAAGATAAAAGTTACTGCTGGATACTCCAGAGGCTTGGGAAATCATGCCCTCACCAAGTTGTACACCAGGCATTTCAAGGCTAAACGCCAACGCCGGAAGGTTCTCATTCAGTGCGCAGTTGATTGCCATGCTTGAATAGAGCGTTGTCTTACCCATTTTGGGGCGGGCACCGACCACGAACAGTGAACCTTTCACAATTCGCTTAGGTTCCAGCATGGCGTCCAGTGATGCTATCCCGCTGGTTAGTCCAATGGCTCGCGGGTCACCGGAAAGTCGCTGATCAACAACATCAACCCAATCTGAGAACACACTTTCGAATGTTCGCAGCCCTCTGCGGTTGCCTGTCTTGGCGTGATCTGTGATCTCGGTAGATAGCGCCTGTATTGCCTCAAGCTTTTGGGTCGCCGTCATGCCGTTGTTGGCATAAAGCAACTCGGTCATCGCATTTGTTTTGGCAATGCTGTAACGGGTGATCGCCTTATCGCGTACTTCCATCGCGTAATGCACGATATTAGCGGCGCTGGGGGTGTTCTTCGATAGCTCGGCCATGTAAGCAAAACCGCCTACAGTGCTGCTGATCCCCTTGTTCTCCATCTGGTTGTACAGCGTTATCAGGTCTATGGGGATCTGCCTGCTAACCAAGTCTTTAATTTCTGCAAAAATAACTTGGTGCGGGCGGGTGTAAAACGATTCTGGTTTCAGCATGGACAGGACTTTAGCAACGTTATCACTGCCATCATCCAGCATCAGTCCACCAAGAACGCTCTGCTCTGCGTCGAGGTTGTGTGGTGGTGTTTTGTAATCAACGGTCATCCTTGTCTCCTTCGCGTACATCCCGATAAAGCTTTTCTGACAGGAAACTATCGAACTTCATCCTGCGCCATGTCTTGCCACTGCGGTTATCAGGGCGGTCTTCCA
Source organism: Yersinia sp. 1252 StPb PI (assembly GCF_048593885.1). Taxonomy (NCBI): domain Bacteria; kingdom Pseudomonadati; phylum Pseudomonadota; class Gammaproteobacteria; order Enterobacterales; family Yersiniaceae; genus Yersinia; species Yersinia sp. 1252 StPb PI. The sequence continues at coordinate 2,746 of NZ_JAZGQE010000283.1, forward strand.
GCATCCACCGGCAGTTCTCGCTGATGTACTGGAGATACTCCCTGAACCCCTGCATTGTCAGCGGCTGACCGTTATCCATCTGACGGGCAATTTTGTTTGCCTTAGCCCAAAAGCGTCTAATTAGGTTGCGCCGGTCATCATCCATCACTCGCCAACCTCTGGCTTCGGGTAGTTCTTCTTTCAGGCATTGCCAGACTTCTTCGCAGGAAATCTTTTGCCCCTGGCTGACCTTTTTTGAGTCGCCAGTTGCACACTTAATATCTTTAGATATTAAGTTAGTATTTAGTATTTCATTGTTTGTGGCACTTTGTTGGTAATCTGTTGGCACAACCTCCGCGCCAGCGCTTGGTGCAAGCGGCTTTGCGTTGGCACTTTGTTGGTAATCTGTTGGCACAATATTTGGCTGATATTCGTCGTATTTTGTGACGTAAATTAGTGAGAATTTCTTGGTGGTTGACTTGGTGATCATCCCAAGTTTTTCAAACTTACCGATGAGATATTTGATACGGTTACCGGTAATACCGGTTGCCAGTTCCAGCTTATTGCGACCGGTCATAAATTCACCACGGCGAACCATGACATCACCCAACTCAGTATTAATTATTGCCGGTGCGTGATTGGCGATAAGTATGAAATGGAACCACAAGTGAACCGCTTCAGAATCCGTCCTGTAGAAAGGCAGATCCATTATTTTCCTATGCATCAAGGCAAACCCCTTACCGGTTGCCTCCGGCCTTACTGTGTCTGGTTGACGAAACGCTAAGACGTTACTCATTGGCTTTCCTCTGCAAAGATTTGACGGCCTTGAATGTCTCAATTGGCCGCCGACCGAAAGGTTCGTTGTTCTCGCAGACCATGACTAATTCGTCTGGCTTTGCAGAACGCTGCTGAGTAACTTCTCGCTGTTTTGCGT
>NZ_JAZGQE010000284.1:0-3633 GCF_048593885.1 Yersinia sp. 1252 StPb PI
CCCGGCTTCGGCCGGGTTTTTTATTATATAAAGTTCAGTGAGATACGTTTAGGGAGGTTACATGCCTGAATTACCAGAAGTTGAGACCAGCCGACGCGGGATCGAACCTTATCTTGTCGGCCAAACCATTCTTTACGCGGTGGTTAGAAATGCCCGTTTGCGTTGGCCGGTATCCGATGAAATTCTGGCTTTGAGCGATCAGCCGGTGCTCAGTGTTCAGCGTCGGGCCAAGTATTTACTAATAGAACTGCCAACTGGCTGGATTATCGTCCATCTGGGAATGTCAGGTAGCTTACGGATATTATCTGAAGAAACTGAAGCTGAAAAACACGACCATGTCGATTTGGTGATCAGTAATGGCAAAATATTGCGTTATACCGACCCACGGCGGTTTGGTGCCTGGTTGTGGGCAAAAGACCTTGAAACCAGCAATGTATTAGCACATTTAGGGCCAGAACCACTGAGCGACGAATTTTCTGCCCAATATCTGTTTGATAAATCACGTAATAAGCGCACCGTGATTAAACAGTGGCTGATGGATAATAAAGTGGTAGTTGGGGTTGGCAATATTTACGCCAGTGAATCCTTGTTTGCCGCGGGTCTTTTGCCTGACCGTGCTGCCGGTTCATTAACCAACGCTGAAATTGTACTGCTAGTGGCCACAATAAAAGCCGTGTTGCTGCATTCCATTGAGCAGGGGGGCACTACATTGCGCGACTTTCTACAGTCAGACGGTAAGCCTGGTTACTTTGCGCAGGAGTTGCAGGTGTACGGGCGGGCAGGCGAGCCATGTCGCCGTTGTGGGCATCTGATTGAAATTGCGAAACATGGGCAGCGCAGTACGTTTTTTTGCCGCCACTGCCAGCATTAATCGTATACCCTTCGTATTTGAAGCCGCTGGGTTGTGAGCTATGTTCGCTTACCACCTACCGGTAACGCCAATTAACTCTGGCTATATAGGGTATCGCGTAAATAAAGAGTCAGGCCAGTTTACTCATTAGCGCTTTGGTGACCGGTACCGGAAGGAACGGCGTGATATCTCCACCATGGCGCGCCACTTCCTTCACCAATGAGGAAGAGATAAACGACCATTTTTCTGATGGCATCAGGAACACACTCTCCAGTTTTGGCATCAGGTGACGGTTCATATTGGCCAGTTGCCATTCATACTCAAAGTCTGATACTGAGCGTAAGCCTCGTACCAAAATATTAGCATCGTGTTTTCTGGCGAACTCAGCCATCAGTTCACTGAATCCTAAAACCTCTACATTCTTCAAAGGTGCGGTCACTTCTTTGGCCAATGCCACGCGTTCTGCCAGTGTAAACATCGGTTTTTTGCTGGAACTGTCGGCAATAGCCAGGATGACATGGCTGAACATGGCAGCGGCACGTGTCACTAAGTCCAAATGCCCATTAGTTATGGGGTCAAATGTCCCCGGATAGATGGCTTTGGTGGTCATGAGTTCTCGCTTTTCTGATATTGGTGGCTCAATGCCCACAGAGCCGCATATTTATTAAAGGTATATTGCGCGTTTACGACTGCCAGCAATAGCCCTTGTTTACCATCGAGGAAACCTGCACGTAATAACCATGTTTTACAGAAAGCCCCAAGAGTATGGCTGAGAATAGAGAAGTAGCTGCAACTCTTACCTTGCTGATGGCGCTGAGTGGCCCACGCCTTTGCATAACTCAGTTGTTTACGTTGAAAAGCAAAGAAATCACGGCAAGTTAGATGCAATAAATCACCGCTCAACGGGATAACTTTTGCTGAGCCGCTATTGAGCGATTCATGCACCAAATTATCGTTATATTGGAACTGATGATGCGGATATAACCGGGTTACTCGATCTGGATACCAGCCACTGTGGCGCATAAAACGGCCTAAAAACAGGTTCCGCCGTGCACAGCTATAAACCGCGCCTTCCTCTGGTGCGATAAGTACCGCTTCAATAGCAGCTTTAAGCTCAGGGGTTACTCGTTCATCGGCATCCAGCATCAGAATATAATCACCACTGGCATATTGTTGGGCTAATTGCCGCTGTTTACCATAACCCGGCCATTGCTCATTACAGTAGACTTTAGCGCCATATTGCTGAGCCAGCGCGATGGTTTCATCTTCACTGCCTGAATCCAATACCACTATTTCATCAGCCCAGCTCACTGATGCCAGACAATCCGCCAGCAATGAGGCTTCATTCTTGGCAATCATCACCACTGACAGGCGTTTTCTTGCACTCATTTAGTGGCTCCGTTGCGGCAGATAAGGCTCCAGCAAGTGTAATAGCCGCTGTAGTGCACCTTGGTTTTCATGCAACACATCAACTGCATGGCGACCATAATAGAGGCGGCAATCTTCATCTGTTAGCAGCACGGTGATTTCTTTTACCAGCGATAGGGTATCTGTCACGGTTATCAACCCTTCAGCCTGTTCCAGCTTGGCACAGATGTCTTTAAAGTTAAATGTATGTGGCCCCATCAACACCGGAATGGCATGGGCCGCGGCTTCCAATGGATTATGACCACCACGTTCAACCAGGCTTCCACCGACAAAGGCCAGATCGGCAATGCCATATAGCAGCATCAGTTCACCCATGGTATCGCCAATCACAACCTGTGTACTGCCAGAAGGGATTTCACCTTTGCTACGTAAGGTATAACTCAGCCCTGCTTTCTGTGTCAGTTCAACCGCTTTCGGGAAACGTTCGGGATGACGAGGTACCAAAATCAACAATAATGTCGGGAAGTGTTGCAGCAGTTGGCTGTGAGCCTCCAGCAAAATGGCTTCTTCGCCGTCATGAGTACTGGTTGCAATCCACACCGGGCGATGCGGTGCCCATTGGCGGCGTAATGTTACGGCTCTGGCTGCTAATTCAGGGGTGACGGAAATATCAAATTTCAGGCTGCCCGTTACCGTCAACTGAGAACGTCTTAGGCCCAGTTCGATGAAACGCTCGCCATCTTCTTGATTTTGTGCAGCAATCAGTGTGATGCGTTGCAGCATATTACGGATAAAACTACCGATCTTCTTATAGCCAGCGGCAGAACGGGCAGAAAGACGTGCATTGGCAATCACCAGTGGGATCTTGCGACGATGCAGCGCATTGATAAGATTCGGCCACAGTTCTGTTTCCATGATAATGACCAGCTTAGGATTGACCTGATCAAGAAAACGGTTCACCGAGCCGGGGAGGTCGTAAGGCAGATAAACGTGGTGAACATCTTTACCAAACGCAGATTGGACACGCTCAGAACCGGTAGGCGTCATGGTGGTCACGGTAATGGGCAGTGATGGGTAGCGGTGACGTAATGCCCTGACTAAAGGGATCGCGGCCAGTGTTTCACCGACTGAAACTGAATGCAGCATGATACCGCCAGCGACAACTTTACCGGCGCAAAAACCATAGCGTTCCCCCCAACGCTTGCGATAAGCGGGGGCTTTACGGCTACGTAACAGCAACCGCAGCCAAATCAAAGGTTGAATAAGGTAGAGCAGTACCTGATATAAACGCAGCAACATTCTATCAATTTCATTAATATGGATTATTAAGAATAATACCATATTTGAGCAAGAAAGGCTCTTTTCAACTGGGCCAGCCTGATAGCCGGAGTAGGGCCAGACTATTCATAAAAAAG
>NZ_JAZGQE010000285.1:0-3633 GCF_048593885.1 Yersinia sp. 1252 StPb PI
ACTGGTCGTTGCATACCCCTGACTGATACTGATAAATAGGCTCAGCCCTCTTTGCAGCTAACGCGATTCGGGCTAGTGAAAGCAGTAATCGAGGACTTACAGGAAACTCATCGCTGGTTGGCGTGTTGTGAATCTCCTGCTGGCAGGTACTTATAATTTCTTCAATCTCTTCTACAGTGAAACTATCTAATGCTTTCATGGCTTTACCACTCCCGTAATTCTTTCACGCCAAGACAGTCGCGCTGGCTTCTGTATAAATTCACTATCTGAAATTTGGATAACCTTGACGGCACATTCATCGAATGGACGCTGGCGCTGGTCTTTCAGATAGGCTGCTTCTTTGGCGGCTTGCGTCATGTCTTGCGCCTCGATTTCGTGAACCGTGAAACCGTTGCTATGTACATGCCAGCCATGAATTACTGCGATGAACCTACTCATTCACTCTCTCCCTTGATTTATTGATAATCCCATTCAATATCTGCATTATCATCAAAGTTGATTCTGATAACCCCAAATCCACCGCATGAACGACAAACGACTGCATCACCATCATAAAAAACATTATCGATGTCGCTATCTGTGTGTACCGTCTTTTTAATACCGTTGCATTGATAGCAGTCGGTCATTTTTGTAGTATCTACGCTATGCATATAATTTCCTCTTTAAGACTTTCAATCACCCTTGATTCGAATACCGGCAGTGCGGAGGGCCTTGGCGCACTCGTCAAGCGTGTTGTTTCTGGAGCGCCCGCCGTGGTTTCCATCCCAATCTCTTTCTGTGTAAGCGTCGGCATTACGTTTAGGAAGCTCCACCACGATGCTTTCACGGCTGGCTTTCCATACTTCAAAATACTGTTGTAATGGCATGTTCCAGTAACCGCCATCATCAAACTTTTCAGCAATCATCGTTTTGCTTTGGGGCCACCAATCAACCACCCAAGCTTCAAAGTCAGACTGCGATTTAGTTATGTCCATCAAATATCTCTCCCATATTTCCGGCCCTGTGGCGCTGCGGTTGATTTACCCTTGCAAATGTCGTGAGCACTTTCCTGATCTGTTGGCAGGAAGTGACCATTTTTGAAGAGTTGATAAACAGTTCCGAGGGTGCCGAATCGGTTTTTAGTTACGATGATTTCGCCATAAGGCGCAGCTGGGCTGTCTTCGTTGTAAACAGCTTCGCGATACAGCATCACGATAGTGTCAGCGTCTTGCTCAATACTGCCTGAATCACGCAGATCGGCATTCGTTGGGCGGCGCTGTCCAGCCGGCCGTTTTTCCACGTCACGCGATAATTGACTCAGGCAGATGACAGGGGTTTTCAAATCCTTCGCCATTGCTTTGAGTGATCCGGTAATGTGGGCGATAGCTAAGTCGTTTCGCTCTGCCTTTGGCTTGGAAATAAGTCCGAGGTAATCAGCCAGGATGAGGGATAACGCTGGGTGCCGTTGCTTGTGTCTTTCAGCAATGCTGCGCATCTGTTCAACGTTAAGCTTTGATGCATCAACAACCCAAACATCAAGCCCTTTGAGCACCCCAATGCCTTGGGAGATCCGCGCCCAATCTTCATCACCCATTCTGCTTGGCTTTCTCAGGCTAGACACTGGCATGTTGGAAGCGCCAGCAATTGACCTTTCGATAACCTGATGGGCGCTCATTTCCATTGAGAAGATCAACACACCACGACGCTCTACGATATCGCCACGGGTCACGTATGAATCAGCCACTCCCTCAGCAATCTTTAACGCCAGTTCTGTCTTACCCATTCCCGGTCTGGCGGCGACAATCATCAGGTCTTCAGGGTTTAGGCCGCCTGTGATCTCGTCCAGCTCGTCAATGCCAGTTTTCAACGTGTCGGATGCTTCACCGTTCTTAAGTCGCCGCTCCAACACATCAGCATAAGATTCTAGAAGCTCATCGATGTGGGTTGGAATGACTTCAGTGCTGGGCCTCCCCATGCTGTTAACTTTGGTCATGAACGCTTCAATTCCTGCAAGCGCCTGCTCATAGTTATTGGATTGGGTGATGCTGTCGTAATTGGTTTCCATCAGCTTGGAGAACTGGCGGATCAGGTGATACTTGCTCACTACCTGCGCATAGCCTTTTAGGTTGGCGGCGCTGGGGCAGCTTTTGGTTGTCATGATGATGTTGGAGAAATTACCCTCCCCCATTGCCTCGGCAATCATCAGGCTATCAATCAGTCCACGAGTGGAAGCTTGCCGCTTAATCTCTTTGAACGTCTCACGGTACAGAGAAACGGTGAAAGCATCCGGATCTACTGTTGCCAACACTTCGTTTGCATCTGGCGTGTATCCGCTTATCAGCAGCCCACCAATCACACTAGCTTCGATATCAATATTAATCACAGCTCACCCCTTCTCACTTTCCGTAGCGTTTCTGGTTTCATCAGGTATTCAAAACTTGCCTTCCAGCCGATCCCGTCCGGACCGCCGAAATAGAAATCTCTGGCATCTTCGATAAACCCAGCAAAATAAGCCCTGAAGCCATCGACATTTTTCTTTGCCAAGTGCTGAGCTAGTTCACGAATGGCTATCTCCCGATCCCTATCCAAATCAGCTTCTGGAAGTTTCCCAGCGGTTACCTCGTTGTAAGCATCAATAACGGCTTGGCAGTCAATATCAACGCTGCTTTGGAGCCATTTATCAGCATCGGATAAATACCCATCGAACCGGGTTACGGCACAAAGGCTTTTTGGTTTAGGGCATGAGTTACCGCGACGCTTCCAGACCGTTAAGGCCCAGCGAGTGACTAAATTCAGGTCTTGCAGGGTGTAAGCTGATCGACTGGTTGTTGCTGTTAGCAGGGTGAGATATGGCTTGGCATCACGACAGGTGCTTTTTGATATCTCGTTGTAATATTCCAAAGCCTGTTTTGCCTGATTTAAAATCTCTTCCACCTCCTCCCCTTGGGGGACTATAGGGGGTATATCTTTTAAATTGTTTAAAACATTCTTGTTATGTTGGACAAATGGTTGGACAGGACCTTGGACAACAACACCCTCCGAGACCAGTAATGGCGAGGCTTTGGGTTGGACAAATGGTTGGACAGAACCTTGGACAGATTTTCCAGACTGATAACTGTCATAATTTATGATGGTGAACACCGTTCCGAATGGCGTTCCTCTCTTAGAAATCATCCCCTCATTCTCAAAAAATAACCAAAGCCGCTGAACTTCTTTAACCGGTAATGGCTCCCCTTTCTTATCGAGCAAGAGCAATGAAAATACCTTTGCTGTAGTAACTAATTGACCTCGCTCCAAAGGCCATTCTCTGTCGGCGAATTGCTGTATGCGAGCCTTATGGCTAGCCCGGCCAATTAGCTGAACCCATGTAGCAAGCTTTATTGGATCACGCGCCCAGTCAGCAAATAAAGCGCTTCTGAATATAGCAACATGGCCTTGTTTCTGATTCTCCATGTGGGAACCCCTGCGCTGAACTTGCGCTGGAAATTGAATGAGATTTTCAGCGGTGTTACTCATTGGCTTTCCCCTGCAAAGATTTGACTGTCTTGAATGTCTCAACGAACCTACGTCCGAAAGATTCGTTGTTCTCGCAGACCATGACTAATTCGTCTGGCTTTGCAGAACGCTGCTGAGTAACTTCTCGCTGTTTTGCGT
>NZ_JAZGQE010000286.1:0-3618 GCF_048593885.1 Yersinia sp. 1252 StPb PI
AATTAAGTGCAATACGCTGTAAATCCTTATTTTATAATATTATTTAATCAATAAGCCTGATTCATCCCCGTATTCAAAAGGGCCATAAAGAGAAGTTAGCGAAATTATTTGCTTAACTTTGCTTAAATAATCACCAGCTTACAGCCCAAAAAAAGGGCGATAAGATTATCGCCCTGCCATCACTGTGGCTTAATTTTGATTAGCGCTAAAAACTAGTCAGCTGTCATCACCGGCTTTGTCGGCTCAGGATTATCTTCACTGTCATCACGCCATTTCGGGAATTCCATCTCTTGGTATTTGATAACCTTAGTGCCACGGCTCAATTTGTAGCCAAACCAAATCACCAGGAACAATGGAATACCAATATAGGTTGCAGTCACACCATACCAATCAATGCGGTCTTGCAAGAAAGCCTGATAGTTCTGCCCCAAAGTAATAACCAAACACAGTACGAAGGCGAAAATCGGCCCTATCGGGAAGAAACCAGACTGATACGGTAAGTCGTTCAAGTCACGGCCTTGCATCATATAGCCACGGCGGAAACGATAATGGCTGATAGCAATACCCAACCAAGCAATAAAGCCAGTCATACCTGAGGTATTAAGTAACCACAGATACACAGTTTGGTTGCCAAACATTGAACTTAGGAAGCACAATCCGGCCACTACCGTGGTGGCATACAGAGCATTACGTGGCACCCCGCCCTCAGACAGCTTGGCAAAGATACGTGGCGCTTTACCTTCTGAGGCCAGGGTAAACAACATACGGGTTGAGGCATACATCCCCGAGTTACCCGCTGACAACACTGCCGTCAGGATAACCGCATTCATCACCGCGGCCGCTGACAGCAAACCTGCATTCTGGAATACCAGCGTGAATGGGCTAACACTGATATCTTTGACATCATTACGTAACAGACTTGGATCGGTATACGGAATAATCAGGCTGATAATCAAAATAGCAAAGATATAGAACAGTAAAATACGCCAGAACACCTTGCGCACTGCGCGTGGAATATTTTTACCTGGGTCTTTTGATTCACCGGCCGCAATACCAATCAGTTCAGTGCCTTGGAAAGAGAAACCAACAATCATTGCCACACCAATCATCGCCGAGAAGCCCCCGGCAAAGGGTGCATCACCAATGGTCCAGTTGTGCCAACCCGCGCTCTCACCGCCTTTCATAATGCCGCTAATCATCATTACACCAATAATGATGAAGATAATGACTGTGGTGACTTTAATCAGTGAGAACCAGTATTCCGCTTCACCAAAGCCTTTTACTGAGATGTAGTTCAGTAAAAACATCAGGGCGAGGAACAGCGCACTCCAAATCCAGCCTGGTGCGTCTGGGAACCAGTAATTCATCACCAATTGTGCCGCAACCAAGTCAACAGCGATAGTGACGGCCCAGTTGTACCAATAGTTCCAGCCAAGGGCGAAACCAAAGCCTTCCTCGACGTATTTGGAACCATAAGTTGAAAATGAGCCTGATACCGGCATAAACGCCGCCAGCTCACCGAGACTGGTCATCAGGAAATAAACCATCAGGCCAATCAATGCATAGGAGAGCAATGCTCCACCCGGGCCTGCTTGCGATACCGTTGCCCCTGAGGCAACAAACAAACCGGTACCAATAGAACCACCGATAGCAATCATGGATAAGTGCCGTGATTTAAGCTCCCGACGTAAACGCTGCGCACCCTGCTGCACTGGGATTTTAGTATTTTGCTGAGTCATTCTTACCCTAATCCACCCTTAAAAAATAAGGCGGGATTGTAACAAATCCCACCGACTCGGATAGTAACAATGCGCTGATATAAGATACCTTCATGATCCCGGTGCAATTATTAGCAAAAGCTCATTTGCCAGTAAAAGCCTCTCTCTATCGGGTATTCTTGCCGCAATAGCCAATATCATTGGTGTAAAACGCTTAAAAACCTTATCCCTACAGGGGTAACTCGCTCTCGGCTAATTCTGCGGTTCAGACCTCTTCCTGACAGTAGCTGAGAAAGCGCTGCAAGGCGTTAGAGATATGTTTTTGCCGATGATGAATCAAATATAAGGTTCGTATCAGTGGTGGCAAAGGGATGTTGAGTACGATCAGTTCACCGTTGGCCAGTTGATCGGCAATCACCCGGCGCGACAAACAACTGATTCCCATGCCATAACGCACCGCCCGCTTAATCGCTTCTGAATTCCCAAGCTCCATAACCAACTTGAAATGCGGTAATTTTGCCAACAGTAAGTGATCGAGCACTTCGCGGGTGCCAGAACCGCGCTCACGTAGGATCCAAGCTGCATCGGCCAGCTCTTCCAGTGTCAGCATCTTATGGCATAACGGATTATCTGGGGCCGCAAACACCACCAACTCATCCTGTTGCCAGGCTTTGGTCATCAGTTCCGGCATATGGCACGGCCCTTCAATCAGCCCCAGATCACCGCGAAAATCTGCCACTGCTTCAATCACATCCTGACTGTTACCGATATTCAATTCCAGCGGTGTGTCGGGAAAGTCACGCCGGTATTTGGCAATCATGCCCGGTAACATATAGTTGCCAATAGTGCTGCTGGCAGCAATCCGCAACGCGCCTAAGTCCTGCAAAAAAAGTTGTTCTATTTCAATTGCCTGATCCAGCAATGCCAATGCTTTGGGATAAAGCAACCGCCCATGCTCATTGGTGACTAAACGCTTACCGACCCTATCAAACAGTTGCACCCTCAATTGCCCTTCCAAATCCGCCAACGCAGCGCTGACTGCCGATTGTGAAAGCGCGAGCACAACCGAGGCTTGGGTCGTAGAGCCGCTTTTTAGCACCTCAGTAAAGACTTCAAGTTGACGTAAGGTTATGTGCATAACGGTCTCTGTAGTAAAAAATGGAGGACGCTATCATCACTCTGTTCGTCAGTGACTGGATGAAACGAGCTGCCTAATTAGTTGTTAATACAATAACTGACGGACAAAAGTGTACCCAATAGATTTCAAAATACAGGCCGGCGGCAAGCAACAGAACCCTCGATGAGCTTACACCAGTAAGTGATTCGAGTGAGCGAGCACAGCCAACACACCTGCAACATGAACGATGGCGGGTATATAGCCTCTATTACCGTATAAGACTAACACCTTTGAGTAAAATCGGGAGGTTATCGGCGGATGAAATTAAGCAGTAAGAATACTATTCATTATCATCTGAATAAAAGAATATGCGGTAAATAATAGCCACTATAGCGCTGATAACTGCGTTAAAAATCAACCAGATAAATAATAAATAGCTAAACGTTTGAGATAAAGGAATCCCACGTTCACTCTTGAAGGGATTAAAATGGGGTAGTGGGACAATATGAAAAGGATTCAAGTTATATAACTTGAAAAAATAAGCGATCAAATAAGGAGGGATCAACAAATAAATAAGTGAGGCAATCACCAATATCACCCACAGCGACTTTTCATGTTTTGCTTTCTTCATATCAAAACTGCTGCCTTGACGGTTATGGGGATACCCCCGCCCGTGTACATTTCCGTTATGTATATCATACCAAACTTCATGGTCATTCACGCTCCCCCACAGAGATAGGCAAAATCAGGTGTTGGGCGCTGCCATCACCGCCCTTACCACTT
>NZ_JAZGQE010000287.1:0-3577 GCF_048593885.1 Yersinia sp. 1252 StPb PI
AAGTTACTGAAGTAGTGATACCCACAGTCAAATGATCCACAAATTGCCCAAATCACCTACGCGAGAGCAGGTTTCACCACGCAGCGGCACGCATATAACTGACTGTTTTATATGTAAATGATTGATTTTAAATAAGAGTTTTAGGCCGCATTAGCGGCCTTTTTGCTATTTAAACCCAACTGAATTTAAGGTGCAGGGAAGGTAAAGCGGGTGTGGATTTCTTCCAATGCATTAAGCACCTCCTGCTCCAAAACGACATTCTGGCTATCAATATTACTTTTCAGTTGTTCCAGTGTGGTTGCACCTAACAAGGTACTGGCCACAAACGGTTGCTGGCGAACGAAAGCCAGCGCCATCTGTGCAGGATCCAGCCCATGACGTTTTGCCAGTGCCACATATTCCGCTACCGCTAACTCGGATTGTGGCCCGGTATAACGTGTAAAACGGCTGAACAATGTATTCCGTGCGCCGGTAGGTTTTGCGCCATTAAGGTATTTGCCGCTCAGGGTGCCAAAGGCCAGGCTGGAATAAGCCAATAGCTCAATGCCTTCATGTTGGCTTATCTCGGCCAAACCAACTTCAAAGCTGCGGTTAAGCAGGCTGTAGGGGTTCTGTATTGAGACAATACGCGGTAAATCATGTTTTTCTGCCAGTTGCAGATAGCGCATCACCCCCCATGGGGTCTCATTTGATACACCGATATAACGGATTTTCCCTGCCCGCACCTGCTCATTCAGGGCTTCCAGTGTTTCAAGCAAGGTGACCACAGCAGTATGTTCGCTGTAGCGATAATTCAATTTACCAAAACAGTTGGTTTCACGTTGTGGCCAATGTAACTGATAAATATCGAGATAATCAGTATTGAGGCGTCTAAGGCTATCTTCCAACGCGATGCGGATATTTTTCCGGTCCAGTGCCATATTGGGGCGAATCGGTTGATCGCTGCCGCGTGATGGCCCGGAGACTTTGCTGGCTAAAATGATTTTGTCACGCTCACCGCGTGCTTTTATCCAGTTACCAATGTATTGCTCAGTTAACCCTTGGGTTTCTGGCCTTGGGGGCACTGGGTACATTTCTGCGGTATCGATCAAGTTAATACCGGCCGCAACGGCGTAATCCAGTTGCGCATGGGCATCGGCTTCACTATTTTGTTCACCAAATGTCATGGTGCCCAGACCCAGCAGGCTGACTTCTAATGAACTGTGGGGGATACGATGATATTGCATTGCCGACCTTCCTTAATGTCTGAAATTATCAGGCCATACCTTTGGTAGTTGGTATTGCAGCGTCGTTAGCTACGACCACGCACCCGAATTCTCTATTTGAATAACTGCTTCAGGATGTGTTCGTTTGGCCTTACTGAAACACCAATTTTTTGGGTATAAGTAAAACTTGCCTTATTCGACTATATCGAAGCACCGCAGTTGGGGGAAGCGTGTAAGGGAAAAGTACAGAAAAAAGTGGGAAACGGGGCCGTGAACTGCCCCTGGAAGGTGTTGAACCCGCTATCTTGCAAGTGTACTGCTCAGCCCATCCTTGGGCCTCTCTAGTGCAAGCAGCCTTCTCGCACCTTTAAATCTATTGAGTAGATATTTTTTTATCAGTCGGCTTACTCTTTTTTCCGCGCATCAAATTCAGGGTTTCAACCCCCATTGAGAAGAACATAGCGAAGTAAATGTAGCCTTTTGGAATGTGGATCTGGAAACTTTCTAACATCAGCGTGAAGCCGACCAATATCAGGAAAGAGAGCGCCAGCATTTTGACTGATGGATGGCGATTAACAAACTCACCAATTGGTCTGGCAGCAAACATCATCACGCCGACAGAAATAACCACAGCAGCCATCATAATAAACAGATGATCTGACAGCCCAACTGCTGTTATCACTGAATCCAGACTAAAGATGATATCCAACAGCATAATTTGCACGATAGCCGCAAAGAAAGAGCTGACATTACTGGTGTGTTCAGTATCGCTCCCCTCAATGGTTTCATGAATTTCCTTGCTGGCTTTCCAGATAAGGAATAATCCCCCTAACAACAGGATCAAGTCCCGCATCGAGACACCGTGGCCTGCCACTGTAAACAGAGGTTCGGTCAGGCGGATAACCCAGGCAATAGAAGCAAGTAATGCGAGACGCATTAACATGGCCCCAGCCAAGCCAATACGGCGGGCTCTGTTTTGTTGCGCTTTAGGTAATTTTGCGACCACCAAAGAGAGGAAAATAATATTGTCTATCCCAAGAACAATCTCCAGGATAGTCAGCGTGCCTAGCGCCAACCAGGCATTTGGATCGGCAACCCATTCAAACATTGCGCCTATACACCTTACGGAAACACAAAAATACAATTATACGCTTTTATTTATTAATCGGAACAGAGTCAAAGTAATTGGTGTTGTAGTAGGGCGTCTAGCGCACCGGTTACAACAAGAAATGACGGGCCAACATCGGGCCAGTAAAGGTCTTTTTCAGATAAAAACCACGGGGTAGTGTCATGATCGGTTGCCCTTTTTCACCGATGGCTTCAGTTAACGCACGGCTATTGGCGGCCTTCGGGCGCAATTGGAGTACCTCACCGTGGCGAGCGGTGATGGTTTCTACTTTGCCAAGAACGATAAGGTCCATTAACTCTTCCCAGTCACGCCGCAGTAGTTCTTCTTCTTGCGCATTCGGGCTCCATAATAAAGGCGCGCCGACTCTACGTTCCGCGAGCGGGATCTGCCGCTCTCCTTCTACGGGTACCCACAATACTCGGGCCAGTTTATGCCGCACATGACTGCTTTCCCAAGTGATGCCACTGTTGCCGGTCAGGGGGGCGACACAAACAAAGGTGGTCTCCAATGGTTTGCCCTGAGCGCTGATAGGTATGGTTTTCAGCTCAATGCCGATGTCGGCAAAGTCCTGTTCAGGTTTACTGCCAGCACTGGCCCCCAAATAAAACTCCAGCAACATACCAACCCAGCCTTTTACCCGCTTTAAGTCCGCCGGAATAACCCATTGAGCACGCGCTGCCAATTCGCCAAGGGTAAAACCTGACAAAGCTTGAGCACGTTGAAAAAGTTGATGTTCATCAGTGGGTGGTGCTGGTGGCAGTGAATAAACAGACATGGGGATAAACCTGCTAAAGTCGGTTAAAAAACAAGCTGAATTAAAAGTGACGGTAGATGTATTGTTATGCATTGTGGATGGAATGAATAATAGCATGATTTAACGGAAGTTTTCTTTCCTCCCACCGATGAAATACTTTTATTCTGATTATCTTGTGCACCTACTGACAGCGATAATGAACAGGATCTTACACCTATTTATCCACNGATTTATGGGATAACCCCAATAAATCCCGATCACTGGTTCAATTTACAGCCTTGACGACGGCTTTTTTTGCGAGTTTTACTCTTTTTTGCATAACTTTGACGCATTATCTGTGGATAAAAACTACATTGATGGATCTTTAGCCAGCTACAGATCCAAAACGGAGATAGATCACATATTACCGCCGTGGAAACCTGTGGGAAACCTGTTATTTTATTGAAATTAATCATTTATTTTTTTAGATATTTTTGTCGTATTATTCCG
>NZ_JAZGQE010000288.1:0-3451 GCF_048593885.1 Yersinia sp. 1252 StPb PI
TTCTATGATTAAAAGTAATTAAATAATAAACTTCCGGGATGGCTATGATGCTAAGTAATCTATTCGGGCTAAAAAACCGCTATCCTTTGCATATCCAGATAGCCGCTCTCTTCACCTTGTTGATCGTCTCAATAGGTACCGTCATTATTATTTTTGGTCATAGCCAACTGACTAAATTGACTGAAATCAGCACCAATCGGCAGTATCAAAAAACCGGAGAGGCGATTGCCGCTGAATTGGATGCTGTAACACGACCAATGATAATGTCGGTTAATATTCTTGCCAGTATGCAAATCACAGAACTATCGACCCTTGAACAACGAATGGCCTTTGTCGATAAATTTATTGAAATTCTGAAGCAGAATAGTTATGCCAGTGCCGTGTATAGCGCCTACGCTAATGGTGATTTTTTTATGCTGCGGCGTTTAACGGAAGCTAACCGTACATTATTCCATGCCCCTGAAGATGCCGAATGGATGGTTCAAAGTAATCGTTTTCTTGATAGTTTACCGGAGAAACGTTTTATTTATCTTAATAAGCAGCAGCGAGTGATTGCTGTTATGCCGCGTGAAAATGATAACTACGATCCACGGCGGCGGGATTGGTTTATTCTGGCCGCCGCAAGTCCTATGCTGATCACCTCTCCTATTTATATTTTTAAAGGCACCGGAGAAGTCGGTTTTACTTATAGCCGTCAGGCTGAGAATAAACAGACAATCATTGGATTGGACGTTTCCCTGGCTTCACTTTCGCAATTTTTAATAAAACAAAATCTGCCGCCAGGTAGCCAGGCCATTATTATTAATTCCCATGGTGAAGTTATCGCTAGCCTGCCAAAACCTAAAGATAAGGCGGCAGATAACACCAGTGCAGACCGGCAAATCCCTGTATTGCAAGTTTTGCTCAATAGTCAAAAAAATAGTCAGACAGCTAGCAACTCACCGGTAAACAATGCTAATCGTAGTATCATGTTTGAGGCACAAAATCAGCGCTGGTTCGGCTCAGTTGTTGAGATTAATAGCAACGGCAATGCCTATCAGTTGATTATTGCGACACCCGCCAGCTATCTGACAGCCGATGCAAATTCTATTCGTAATCACTCAACCTTTATTGCGTTTATTCTGTTAATGCTCAGCTTGCCGTTAGTTTGGTATTTCTCCAGAAAAATATCCAAACCCCTTATTCGTCTACGCCAGGACGCGGATTCCATCAGTAATCTCCATTTCGAAGAGCGCGAATTAGAACGCTCTGTGATTGAGGAAGTTGACGAGCTCCACAAATCAATGTCAAAAATGAAATCAACACTGAAGCAGTTTATTTCGATGGGAAATATGCTGACAGCAGAAAGTAATTTCTTCCGGCAGATGCAAGGGCTATTAAGTGAAACCACGGAAATTGCTGCCATGACCGGAGGGATTATTTTTCTGTCAGATAAAGATGAGGGAACCTTCACACCAACGGCATTTCGCTGGAATGGTGAAAATATCCCGGTAGCAGAAATGTCCTCATTACAAATTAAAGAAGACAATCTCACGACTTTCCTACCGGTACTCGAAGGGAAAACCATTGTAGGAACGCTCAATAAAGATAATATCTTTAGCCAATTACATGACTTCCTACAACCTTATTTGCCCCTACGCTTTGTTGCCGTACCGATGAAGACCCATGATAACCAATTGCTCGGATTCCTACTGTTATTTAACCCTTATGAGCTAAATGCTGAGCGTGAACGCTCAAAAATTCAATTAGTTAATGCCCTGGTGGGCAGTTTATCAGTTTCAGTAGAAACACAGCGATTATTGCAAGAGCAAAAAAACCTGCTCAACGCATTTATTGAGCTTATTGCCGGAGCTATCGATGCCAAAAGTGCCTATACCGGTGGGCATTGCCAGCGTGTGCCTGAAATAACTAAAATGCTCGCCCGTGCCGCAGTCAATATTAAACAGGGGCCTTTCGCCAACTTTACGTTATCAGAAAATGAGTGGGAAGAGCTACATACAGCCTGCTGGTTACATGACTGTGGCAAGATTACCACGCCGGAATTTGTAGTCGATAAATCAACAAAACTGGAGCTAATTTATGATCGCATCCATGAAATACGCATGCGGTTTGAAGTCTTAAAACGTGAGAAAGAAATCGCCTTCTTACGCCAATATGGTGCAATGAGCGCCAGTGAAGCCGATCAACAGTTGTTAGCTGAGGAATTACGCCAATTAGATGAAGATTTTTACTTTATTGCCAACTGCAATGTGGGTGGCGAGTATATGTCTGATGAAGCTATCGCGCGTATCCAGCAAATTGCCGCTTACCATTGGACTCGCACATTAGATGATAATGCAGGTATCGCCCAAGAAGAGCGAGTACGTAAAGCCAGACAACCCGCCGCTCCACTACCGGTACAGGAGCCAATGCTGGCGGATAAAGATGAACATATTATTTACCGTGATAATAAAAATAAGCGCCCGGAATATTTTGATTTCAAAGTACAGGAACCGAGGTTCCTCTATAACCGTGGCGAAATTTATAACCTCAGTATTCGCCGTGGCACCCTGACAGACGAGGATCGCTATAAAATAAACGAGCACATCATGCAGACCATCGTGATGTTAAATAAACTCCCCTTCCCACGAACCATGGCAAATGTCCCGGTGATTGCGGGTGGGCATCATGAACGCATGGACGGTAAAGGGTATCCTTATCAGCTCACCTATAAACAGATGAGTATTCCGGTGAGGATGATGGCCATAGCTGACGTATTTGAGGCTCTGACGGCTGCCGATCGACCTTATAAACCAGGGAAGTTGTTGTCCGAAGCCCTCAATATCATGGTCAACATGGTGAATGAGAATCATCTGGACCGGGAACTGTTTATTTTGTTCCTGCAATCGGGTATCTGGCACGAATATGCCGTTGCTTATCTACAAACAGATAAAATTGATCCAATTGATATTCCTGCATTATTGCAAAAAATTGGCCACCAGAATATCTCATTGGCAAAGACAGGATAACGACAAGGCGTGTTATTTTCCTGAGCGGTGAGTGTTATTTTTTAATCCATTCACCGCTCTCATTTTTACGATAGCTTTGTTTTACCGCACTCCAGGCGACTTTATGGGCAGTCGCTTCATGCGAGTCATCTCCGCGCCGTTCATCACTGTCCTGATATTGATCCCATGCACTGTTAAATGCCGCACGATATATATCTTGCGCATGGGCGGGGAGAACACTCCTCACTGGGTCTGGTAGTAATTCATTAGATTTATAAGGCATAACCCCTTCTTTTTCAGCTAATTACCAATACATAAACATATAGCTTACAGCGATAAATAAAATAATAATCCCGATTATATAACCTACCTTTGTCGGAAAAGCTTTCTCACCCGTTTTCGATGAGGGATCACTGGTTGTCTTTCTATTTTCTTCACTCATTATCTAATCCTCATTATGCTAA
>NZ_JAZGQE010000289.1:0-3443 GCF_048593885.1 Yersinia sp. 1252 StPb PI
CAGTAAATTCTTATAAAAAATGTTGTTACAGAGCTATAGTGCACATCAGTAATTACATTTTGGCTATAAATGGTTGATGTTTAATACAGTATAATTAAAAAAAACATTACGGAAGGTGCCCGATTTGAACATTAAGAAACTTGTTGCAGCGGTAGGGATCATTGCCGTTTGCTGCTTGTTTTATCTATTAGCCCTTGATAGTTATTGCGATCAGGGGGGGACTTTTTCTACCGGTATTTGTGCTATCACTTCGATTATTCCATGGTAAGGATAGCCTATTATGCTTAGCTATAATAACGATAGATAACTATTACTATTCGTTATCGTTATTAAGTATGAATCACTTATTCAGATCCCCTTTGTGGTGGGCAGAGTGATAAGATAGCGCCTTAGCCACGTATGTCATAGGGTCGTCAATGTTAGATACAAATATGGGGGCACTGGGTGTCATCCCAATTGCTTTATCGCTGCTTACTGTCATTTTCTTCTTGATAGTCTGGTTCTTTTTGAGCCGTGCCAGTGTACGAGCAAATGAACAAATCCGTTTGTTACACGAAATTGCCGAACAACAAAAACGGCAAACCGAATTGCTCAATGCTTTACTGGAAAATGCTACGGGTGTCAGGCATGAGCAAGACGATAGTGATATTGTCTCGCCTCTCGACTTTAAAGGGTTTATTCCAGAGCGATAAATCCCCCCGATTCTGATGCTGTCACCCGGCGGTATCAGAATATCGTCGTAGCCAGAGTGATGGTTTCTCCTGCATAGCCGGCATTATCTTTTTGCGCGATGTGAGTTTGCCCCTTTATTTAGCCCAATATACTGCGCTGATTGTCATAAATTTGTCTTATTTTCGCCGTAATGTAGCCAGGACTTTTCAAGAAAACGGTGATTCTAATGATTAAATGGTATGAAGAAAGTGACACTGAAGTGAACCGAAATATTGCACTGCTGACAGGGGAAGATCCCGATAAGTGGTATCCATACGGTGGAGTTAAAGGTAA
The DNA here is from genome assembly GCF_048593885.1 of Yersinia sp. 1252 StPb PI. Lineage (NCBI taxonomy): Bacteria > Pseudomonadati > Pseudomonadota > Gammaproteobacteria > Enterobacterales > Yersiniaceae > Yersinia > Yersinia sp. 1252 StPb PI. The sequence continues at coordinate 1,006 of NZ_JAZGQE010000289.1, forward strand.
GGACTACTGCAAAAACCCTTCTGATGCCTGGCCTATCATCTATGCCAATAAAATTGGCCTCTATTCCCCTGAAGTTAATGATAATAATCAGTGGAATGCTCGGATTACCAATCCGCAAGGTGAGTGGCAAGCCTATAGCCAAAGTCCACTTCGTGCCGCGATGATCTGTTACCTGCTCAGCCAAGATATTTGAGTAAATATTGATGGTTTTCGACCGCGTGGAGACCCATATGCTGAGCGCGTGGCGTGACCAACGGTAAGCGATTCTCTGACTGACTTCTTGGAGCTGATGATGAAACGTATTATTAAAGGGGATTCAAATTTATCTCACCTGGTCATTGCCCATGCGGCGATTGACCACCATCAAAAATCTTATGGTGAGCGGCGTCAAGGCTGGCCTTCAACTTATCTTATCCGCTATAAAAATAATCGCGTGGCGGTTGAAGTTGTCACCCGGCGTCAATCTTATGTCGCGACATTGATGATTGGGGCCAGGAATCTGAGTAAGTTATGTGGCATATCTGCGTTACAACCCTAAACAGACAAAGCATCATTGTCTTCTAATCAAATCCTTCCCATGTAAACATCGGCTGATTGATCCTTCTCCGATAGTCAGCTAACTACCTTTATTCTTGCTGCAATTAGGTTTAAGTGTTAAAAAACCGCCGCAGATTCATTTATGAAAGCGCTGTTTAGCACGTTAGTGCGTAATAGGTGCGGCAGAGGATAGGATGGAACAGCAGTTGCAGGATTCAACACTAAAACGCGGTTTAAAAAATCGACATATTCAACTGATTGCCTTGGGTGGTGCGATTGGGACCGGATTATTTTTAGGGATAGCTCAGACGATTAAGATGGCTGGCCCCTCAGTGATACTCGGCTATGCCATCGGTGGTTTTATCGCTTTTCTCATTATGCGTCAGCTCGGTGAGATGGTTGTCGAAGAGCCAGTTGCAGGTTCATTTAGTCATTTTGCGTATAAATATTGGGGCGATTTCGCTGGCTTCTTATCTGGTTGGAACTACTGGGCGATGTTTATACTGGTTGGTATGGCTGAATTGACCGCCGTCGGTATTTATATTCAATACTGGTGGCCAGAGATTCCCACCTGGGTTTCCGCTGCTGTATTTTTTGTCTTAATAAATGCCATCAATCTTATTAACGTACGTATGTATGGTGAAACTGAATTCTGGTTCGCAATCATCAAGGTTGTTGCCATTATCGGTATGATTGTGTTCGGTGCATATCTGCTGGCTTCCGGTACTGGTGGGCCTGAGGCATCGGTTACTAACCTCTGGGCACAAGGTGGGTTTATGCCCCATGGCTTGAGCGGATTAGTGATGGCGATGGCGGTGATTATGTTTTCTTTTGGTGGCTTGGAGATGGTTGGCATTACGGCCGCTGAAGCTGAAGATCCACATCACAGTATCCCTAAAGCAACCAATCAGGTTGTCTATCGCATCCTTATTTTTTACATCGGTTCATTGGCGGTACTGCTTTCCCTATATCCGTGGGGCAAAGTGGTTGAAGGCGGTAGCCCCTTTGTGATGATTTTCCATGCGTTAGATAGCAATTGGGTTGCAACAATCTTGAATGTAGTGGTTTTGACCGCAGCGCTATCGGTTTACAACAGCGGTGTTTATTGTAATAGCCGCATGTTATTTGGCTTGGCATCGCAGGGGAATGCGCCTAAGTTGTTGACCCGGGTTAATAAACGTGGCGTGCCTATTCTGTCAATCGCACTTTCGGCGTTGGCCACCTCAGCCGGTGTTGTTATAAACTATGTTATGCCGGGCAAAGCGTTTGAACTGCTTATGGCGCTGGTTGTTTCAACATTGGTCATTAACTGGGTGATGATTTGTTTAGCTCACCTCAAATTCCGGGCTGCGAAGGTGCAAGAAGGCGTAGAACCGCGGTTTAAGGCGCTATGGTACCCATACGGTAATTATCTGTGCCTGGTGTTTCTGTCGTTGATTCTGGTCATTATGTATCTCACTGATGGTATTCAGATCTCAGTGCTAATGATGCCAGTTTGGGTTGCGCTATTGTGGTGCGGTTTTATACTCACTCGGCGTAAACATAAGCGGCATGAACTGAATGTAAATGACTCAGACGCAGCCTGATTGAAGTGTTAGCATAAAAGTGCCGGGCGATTAACTGTATGAAAAATCAAGCCCGGCTGTTATCACCTAAGACGCTATTTGTTGTGTTTAAATAATCAGCAATAAACTAAGCGGATACTCAGCATAGTTTTAATTGATAAGAACTATCGTATTTTTTGGGATCAATTAACGCTAATTGAGATTAATTCTTAATAGTCGCTTATAACCACTTTAATTGCATGGTTTAAATAGTTAAATAATAGCGTCCATTAGAATTGCCAGCGCATCCAGGTAAACAAAACATTACCATTATTATAAGTGCCGGGAATATAGGTG
>NZ_JAZGQE010000028.1:0-37288 GCF_048593885.1 Yersinia sp. 1252 StPb PI
CTGCGTATTAGTTTTAATTAATATCATCATAATCACATTGAGTACAATAAAGAAAACGAGGGGGCCATCACTGCCCCGCCCTTAATTTACTCGCCAGCCCGCGACAATAATCAGCATCCCAGTCAGAGCGACCCCCGCACCGACCCAATCGAACAGTGAAAGTTTCACGCCATCCACTACCCGTAACCAAATTAGCGCTGTCGCGACATAAACCCCACCGTATGCCGCATAAACACGCCCACTGGCTGCGGGATGCAGTGTCAATAACCAGACAAACATTGCCAGACTGGCCGCCGCGGGCAGTAATAACCAGAGAGGGCCTCCTTTACGTAACCACAAATAGGGCAAGAAACAGCCAATTATCTCAGCCAGTGCGGTAACAAAAAACAGTAACGACGTCTTTAACATGTTCAGATCTCTTGATATTGCCAGCAATGCAAATGTTTAAAATTAACATTAGGTTACTCTACATATTCCCGACAAACCTGTCGCTGACTGGTTTATATACCGAAAGCAATGATATAATTTTTTATCCGCTGATAGCGTGCCAGTAAACCACATGATGATTTAACATCACCGACTAATAAAGGACTTAAGACGATGAAAATAACTAGCCTGCCACGCCTGACTCGTGCGTTTCTACCGCTAGCTTTGGTTATGCTTGCCTGGCAAACACCGGCCCTGGCACAGGCGACCAATTGCACCCAAGGCAGCACTTGTGTTTCTGTTGGTGGTAGTAATGATTCGATGTCCAAAGAACAGGCTCGCCAAAGCCAACAGCAATGGGATGATACTCATCGCCTGCGCAATAAAGTTAACACCCGGGTTGAAAAGAACTTTGATAAGTTTGATCGGGCTGAAGATGCGAAAGACAACTGCGACCGCAGTGAAAATTTGAACGCCTATTGGGAGCCTAACACGCAGCGCTGCCTGGATCGGCTATCAGGTCGCCAGATTAATCCGTAATGGGTGGCTATGGCTTGAGGTTATGAGAATCTGGACTATCCTTTAGGCACGGCTTAAGAATCAATATGTTAGGCAAGCTATTCATCCACATAAGGATTTTATGATGAAAAAAACGCTTATTATCAGTACATTGTTGTTATCGCTGGCCCCTTTGGCTGCTCTGGCATCTTGTGAAAGTGTGAAAGCAGATATCACGCAGAAGATTATCAATAATGGGGTGCCTGAATCCGGCTTTAAACTGGATATCGTTCCTAATGATCAAGCTCAGCAAACTGGCGGTCAGGTGGTTGGACATTGCGAAAATGACAGCCAGAAAATTGTTTATACCCGCATAACCGACAGCGAGTAATTTCGCCGTCACCGGTCTGGGTGTGCCTTTCGGTACACCCTTTTGTTTTATCAATAATTTATTTCTGCATTTCTCAATTTTTACTGGTCATTCATTTGGTAGCAAGTAACAATCGATGACAAGTAACACACTCTCCGTCAACTTACCTATCAATCACCAAAGTATGGGGTTTACCTCACTATGTCAGTCAGTAGCGTTGCATGAAACGGCCTGCCCACCTGTATTACTATCGCGCCATGCTGCGTCGACTACTGATTTCGATCATGCTGGGTATGATGGCAGCCTTGATTGTTTGGTTATTCCATCAAGCAATGTTGGGCTTGGAGTGGCTGTTATTTGCCCGAACTGATGGCAGTCTGGTAGCCGCTGCCTCTTCTATTACTGGCTGGCGACGCGCATTAACCCCCGCATTAGGTGGTTTGGCCGCCGGTGCTCTTTTATGGGGATACCAGCGTTACCAAAAACAAAAGCCCAGTGCGCCAACTGATTACATGGAGGCCATCGAGATTGGTGATGGCCGGTTAGATGTTTCCGCCAGTCTGGTTAAGTCCCTCGCTTCATTACTCGTGGTCTCCAGCGGCAGTGCGATTGGTCGCGAAGGGGCAATGGTGCTGTTGGCCGCTTTGTTTGCGTCCGTTTTTGCTCAGCGCTATGCCAAACCTAACGAATGGAAGCTTTGGGTTGCCTGTGGTGCCGCCGCCGGGATGGCCAGCGCCTATCATGCGCCGCTGGCGGGCAGTCTATTTATTGCAGAAATTCTGTTTGGTACGTTGATGCTGGCCTCACTTGGGCCAGTAGTGATCGCAGCCGTCAGTGCATTGCTCACTACCAACCTGCTGCACGGTGGCCAGGAACCCCTTTATCAAGTGCAAGCGCTACCATCACCGTGGCCAATACAATATTTACTGATGGCACTATTAGGCTTGCTGGCTGGCTTCTGTGGCCCCTTGTTTTTAAAAGGTATGGCCGCCAGTGGAGATGCTTTCCGCTCGCTGAATCTTTCTCCCCCATTACAGCTTGCGCTGGGGGGGATAATTGTCGGGCTATTATCGCTGATTTTCCCTGAGGTCTGGGGCAATGGCTACAGTGTGGTGCAGTCACTGTTGACAGCTCCGCCAGGGGTTTTATTGATTGCCGGTATATTGATATGCAAATTGTTGGCCGTATTAGCCAGTAGCGGTTCAGGTGCTCCGGGCGGGGTATTCACCCCGACCCTGTTTGTTGGGGCCGCGTTGGGCATGTTGTGTGGGCAGATGTTTGCCTGGTGGCCAGCTCTTGGTGACAATATTGCGTTGTTGATGGCACTAACCGGTATGGCGACGCTATTGGCTGCGACCACTCATGCCCCTATCATGGCGGCATTAATGGTTTGCGAAATGACGGGCGAATACACCCTACTCCCAGGATTACTATTATCCTGTGTTATTTCAACAACAATAGCCCGATGGTTGCGTCCGATTTCGGTATATCATTCACGCTAAAATAGGCAACTAATGCAATAGCGGATAGCCACTATTAATTTAATCAGTCCAAAGGGATAAATAGATGATCAGCCGATCGCCGTCAAATCTAAATATTTCGCCAGCGGCTTCTCTTCTGGATGAGGAAGATAAGGTAATTGCCCTAATTGTGGCGCAGGTAACCGTTCGCGCAGCATAGCAATTGTTTCGGCGTAATGAGCTAATCCGGGATTAATTCGATTTGCGACCCATCCCAATAAGGGTAATCCATCGTTGATAATGGCTTGTGCTGTTAATAATGCATGATTGATGCAACCTAATTTAATTCCGACGACTAAAATAACCGGCAATTGTTCCTGTATCACCCAATCAGAATAGAAACGCTGGTCATTCATCATAACTTTCCAGCCACCACAACCTTCGACCACAACCGTATCGGCTTTGGCGGATAAACGTTGTAATCCTTCGGTCATTGCACCGTAATTAATCAGCGTATCCGTGCAGGCATGGATAACATCCCCTTGCAGCGGGAATGGATTAACTTCCTGATAATCCAGCTTTATAGAGGATGAAGCCTGCAAAATAAGTGCATCCTGATTACGCAACCCTTCAGGTGTCTCTTTACTTTCTGTCGCTACCGGCTTATAGCCTACCGCTGTTCTGCCATTTTGGCTTAAGGCCTGAAGTAAGGCCCGTGACACCACGGTTTTACCGACAGCAGTGTCGGTACCCGTCACAAATACACGCGTTAACATAACAATACTCCGCAATCTGGCCACTTAGACTCAAGTCTTTCCGCCTAACATTAGCGAAATTGGCAACATGGATAAAAGTCTAGGCGATGCCGACAACAGACAGCTTGCGTTAGCGCAAGGTTTTGCCGAACTGAGAGAGGTTTTTAACGGATAACGCCAAATAATAGGAGGAATACATCGTACATACCCACTAATAATTAACCCATAATTATTAGTGTTAATACCTTACCCTTGCAGCAACTTCACCAATAATGAACCGTTATATAACGCTTCTTTTACTAATGCAGCTCCTGGCATTGTGCCCTGATTAAAAAATGCTGTTGGTTCAACCAGAATATTCTCACTGTAAGCAGGTAGTGCTTGTTGACGAATACATGACGCAATTGCCGGATGTAGAATAGATGCGGCTTTATTTAATGGGGAACCGACCAGAATTTTTTCCGGGTTAAATAAATTGACCATAATGGCAATAATTCGGCCAACACTGTGGCCAACGCCCAGAATAATATCTTTAGCTAACTGATCGCCCGCCAGCGCCGCATCACATAAAGATTCAACATTCAGTGGAGAACTGTGTAATAGCGAACTCATTGAACCATTTAATCGTTGCTGGGCAATTTCCAGCATATTCTCGATACTGGCAACTGTCTCAAGGCAGCCATGATTACCGCAATAACAGCGCTTGCCGTAGGGATCCACCTGAGTATGACCAATCTCCACTACGCTACGACTACCTGCGTGCAATACCCTTCCGGCAGTGATAACACCAGCACCGACGTTATGATCAATCACCACCTGGATGACATTCTGACAGCCACGTGAAGCACCATACAGTGCTTCGGCCATCGTCCAGGCGCAAATATCGTGTTGTAGATAGACAGGTAATCCCGTGCGCTGTTCCAGTGCTGGGCCAAGCAGCATCTCATCAACATCATAAAACGGCATTTTATGCACAATACCCGCCGGGGCATCAATGATGCCAGGCATAGTAATCGCAATCGCAGTTAACCGCTCAAGCTTGTCTTGATGCCGAATAAAGAATTGATCAACTTCATTGAGAATACGATTAAGTAGTGGTTCAGGATGACTATCCGGTAACGGAATTTGATCCTCAACTACCAGTTTACTGCTGAGGTCACGCAAGGCGAGAGTAATAGAGCCGCGACTGATACGCCCAGAGACATAATGCCAAGCTTCGGTATCAAGAACTAAACCAATAGCAGGGCGTCCACGGCTGCCAATATCTTGATATTCGGTCTCTTTTACCAGATGAGCCTCAACCAGTTCCCGCACAATCTTCGTGATACTGGCCGGGGCCAGTTGCGCCCGTTTAGACAGTTCAATACGGGATATTGGGCCGAACAAATCAATCAGCCGATAAACGGCTCCTGCATTGGTCTGCTTGATTTGATCAATGTGCCCAGGCTGTCCATCCGTTATCACTGAACCGGCTCCTTCTCTGCCAACCGAGTATTTTTCGCGCTTCTAAATAAAGATTATCGGCTATGTTGGGGCTTTTAGTATATGGCGTCAACTATTTGATTAGTTATGTGATTTACTGCACATAATCACCGGTTTTCTAAGGGTTACTGCTGGTTATTTATACCGAGTCAGTTGGCGGGCGTCGCTTGAGTATCCTTAACCATCAAGCGAATCAACGCTTCTGCTGGGGCGGTTACTGGCCGATGTTTATGATTAACCAACCACACTTCGGTGGTGGCATCAGGTTCAGCCAAAGGTAAATATTTCACCCCATCCACTTTTACTCGGGTAAATGAGGCAGGCAGTATCGACACGCCCAAACCAGAGGACACCAAACCGACGATGGTCATCGCCTCTCCTACTTCTTGCGTAATATAAGGCGTGATACCCGCGCGGGTTAATAGTGCGAGGATTTCATCATACAGGGCGGTACCCACTTCACGCGAAAAGAAAACAAAGGGTTGTTCTGCCAGTGAGCTAAATTTAACACTCCCCGCAGGTAAGGCCGCTAAGGGGCTTTTTTCGTGGACAACGGCAACCAAAGGTTCACGTAACAACAGACGATATTGCAGTGCCTCCGGCAATCGTGTATTGCGCATTACGCCAAGATCAAGCCGCCCATCCAGTAAAGGTTCAATTTGCTGTCTACTGTTAACTTCCCGCATTTTGATATGCACTTGAGGATGCAGTTGCCGGAATGCCTGTAAATTTTTAGATACCGTGCTAATAAAAGGTGCCGATGAAGTAAAACCGATAGTCAGTTCGCCGGATTCTCCGCGATGTAAACGCCCCGCTTTTTCCGCTGCCGAATGCACTTGGGCTAAAATTTGGTAAGACTCCTTTAAAAACAAGGTGCCGGCTTGGGTCAGGCTGACATTACGGTTGTTACGCGCCAAGAGTCGGGCACCAATTTGCTCTTCCAAACTCTGAATTTGCTGGCTGAGTGGTGGCTGAGAAATGCGCAAGCGCTCTGCCGCCCTACCAAAGTGCAATTCTTCTGCTACGGCAATGAAATAACGTAAATGTCTGAGTTCAATACTCATTGCGTCTCATTGATATGTTTAAAGTCTCATTTCTAATAATTAATATATTAGACAAAAAACTCAGCTATTTCTATGCTCTTCTCATTAAGTGGCTAAATCGAAACAGACAGTCTTTAATTGGGTTATTGATAAGGAAATACCGTGACCACCTCTTTGCGCACTACGACCACCGTAGCGCCGACATCCGCAGCACATGATGATGCAACTTCGTTAGTTCCGCTTCCCGAGGTTACACGTTTAACTAAACGGCCATATATTCAACGTGGTACACCAGAATTTATCCGTGTGACACTGGCTTTCTTTTCAGCAGGATTAGCTACATTCGCCCTGCTCTATTGTGTACAACCCATCCTGCCACTGTTATCTCAAGACTTTAATATCTCACCTGCGGGCAGCAGCTTATCGCTTTCAGCTGCCACCGGCATGTTAGCGTTTGGCCTGATGTTTACCGGCCCACTTTCCGATGCCATTGGACGTAAGTCGGTCATGGTCGTTGCGCTAATGCTGGCGGCTATCTGTACTTTAATTTGTGCCTTTATGACCAGCTGGCAAGGGATTTTGTTGATGCGGGCATTGATTGGTCTGTCCTTAAGCGGCGTTGCTGCTGTGGCCATGACCTACCTCAGTGAGGAGATTCATCCAAGTTTTGTCGCACTCTCCATGGGCTTGTATATCAGCGGCAACTCCATCGGAGGGATGAGTGGCCGCCTGGTGACCGGGGTGTTGAGTGACTTCTTTTCCTGGCGTATTGCACTGGCGGTTATTGGGTTGTTTGCTTTAGCTGCCGCTTGCATGTTTTGGCGAATTCTCCCGCCGTCTAAACATTTCCGCCCAACGTCGTTACGCCCTAGAACATTGGTTATCAATTTCAAGCTGCACTGGCGTGACCCAGGCTTACCACTGCTGTTTGCCGAAGGTTTTTTAATCATGGGCAGCTTTGTCACCTTATTTAATTACATTGGATACCGCTTATTGGCTCAGCCTTATTATATGAGTCAAGCCGTGGTGGGATTATTATCGATAGTGTATCTGACGGGTTCTTATAGTTCACCGAAAGCAGGTTCGCTCACCAGCCGATATGGTCGTGGGCCGGTATTATTAGCCGCAATAGGTATGATGCTGGCCGGTGTTATTATTACCAGTTTCCCCCCTGTGATTACGATTCTTTTCGGCATGATGATATTTACAGCCGGTTTCTTTGCTGCTCACTCGGTTGCCAGTAGTTGGATTGGGCGCCGCGCTCGTCGCGCTAAAGCTCAAGCCTCATCACTCTACCTATTTTGCTATTATGCCGGTTCTAGCGTAGCGGGAACATTGGGGGGCATCTTCTGGCTTAATTTAGGCTGGACTGGGGTGGTGGGGTTTATTGCGACGCTGCTACTGCTAGCACTGTATGTCGGGCAGCGATTACGTAAATTGCCAGAAGCCGCACGAATTTAATCTTTAATTATCGAGATAAGATCTATTGGACGCCAAACTATAATTTGACGTCCTGTCGCCTATGTATCTATTATTAATATGAAACTTAATACAGGATTACTGCTAGTTAGCGTGTAAATTAAGTATCTAACGTATTTAGGGATTTTACGAAAAATATTTCCTTAATTTATTTTTTCAGGAGAACATATGGCAAGTCACTTTCTTACGCTTTGGGACATACTGGTAACAACGTTTTCAATTTTCTTCTTTATTGCTTACTTACTGATTCTATTTCAAGTCATTTCTGACCTCTTCCGTGATCATGAGTTAGGCGGTTTTTATAAAGCAATCTGGATTGTATTTCTGCTTTTCATCCCGCTCCTCACGTCTCTTTTGTATCTCATTACCCGAGGGAAAGGCATGGCGCAGCGTTATCGCGCTACGGTACAGAAATCGGTATCTGATACCAATGATTATATCCGCCAGGTTGCGGGGAAATCACCAGCAGAACAGATTTCTGATGCCAAGAAATTATTGGATGAAGGCACGATAACTGAAAGCGAATACCAGCAATTGAAAGCTAAAGCATTGGCTTAATATTTGAGCTACCTGCACCCAACAAGGCTATCTGTCACTTTGAACGACATTTAGCCTTGTTTATTGCGTGTAACACGGCATCAATTTCCTCGATATGCGGCATTGTTTAAATTTGTTCCCTTCCCCTATTTGATATAACTTACTGTAAACTGCCTGATGAAAATTCTTAACAATTGCCTATCTGCGCCATGTGTTTAGAGGCAAATTTTTCTTCCCACTTGCGAGATTCAGGAATGAAACATTCACCGTTGCGGCGTTCGCTATTATTAGCCGGTCTCACCGTGCCATTGCTCAATTTTACACTACCATCCTGGGCGGCTGGGGCGAAAATGTCATTAGATAATCAACTCGCTGAACTTGAAAAATCGTCAAATGGCCGTTTAGGGCTGGCGTTAATCAATACCGACAAAGGCACCAAAGTTCACTATCGTGGCGGCCAGCGCTTTCCATTCTGTAGTACCTTCAAATTAATGTTGGCCGCCGCAGTGTTGGGTCATAGCCAATCTCAGCCAAATATACTCAGTAAACACATTATTTATCGTGAAAGTGACTTACTCGATTATGCACCGATTACGCGCAAACATTTAGCACAAGGTATGACAGTTGCAGACCTGTGTGCAGCGACCATTCAGTATAGTGATAACACCGCAGCCAATTTGTTAATCAAGCAGTTAGGTGGACTCGAGGCGGTTAACCAGTTTGCCCGTAGTATTGGTGATCAGACATTCAGACTGGATCGTTGGGAACCTGAGTTAAATACTGCCTTGCCAAATGATCCTCGAGATACCACAACACCTGCGGCTATGGCAGCCAGTGTAAACAAACTGGTATTAGGTGATGCGCTTGCAACCCCACAGCGGGAACAACTTACACAATGGCTTAAGGGCAATACTACCGGTGGGGCCAGTATTCGTGCGGGCGTCCCTACCGATTGGATTGTCGGGGACAAAACCGGAAGTGGTGATTATGGTACGACAAATGACGTCGCGGTGTTATGGCCTGCGAAAGGTGCGCCACTGGTATTAGTGGTTTACTTTACGCAGCTTAAGAAAGATGCCGAATCACGGCGGGATGTATTAGCATCGGCCACTAAAATTGTCTTGGCGCACCTAACCTGATTATCGGTGTGGGGTATTATATTAATGCCCCACTCTCTAGCTAAGATCTGATATTGGTTTTTTAAAAAACACCACGCGTTCCGTTTCTTGGAAACCTAAAGACTGATGCATTTTCTGTGAAGCAATATTATCAATAGCAGTATCGGACGCTAATTCGCAGCAACCGTTTACTCGGCCCCAAGTTTGTACAGCAGTAACTAATTGTGCAGCAATTCCCTTTCTTCTATATGTCTCAGTAACGAATATTCCTTCAAGAAAAACTACCGGTGTATTATCGCAGCCATTAACATAATCATGCCGCAGTGAAGCATCGGCAAATCCGACTATATGCCCGGAATCAGCGATAGCAACAAATGAAATTAGCTTATCGGAACAAAAAATTATGTTTTCACCATCGCGATGGTGCGCGTCACTACCATGATTGGGCCAGAGCTGGGTACGCAGTTTTATCCACCCGGATAGTGTGGTCTGATCTATCTTTTTAATTAACATGATCATCTGCTTTAAAGTGGCGTAAAATTGACACTCAAGATAATAGGTATTAACCCAGCAGTAAATCCACCCCGAAAAATCGCGCTATTGAATCTTTTACCATTACGTATAGATACCCCCTTTATTAATGTTAACAACAGACTTTCATGGTGCTGTTTTTACTGATATAACATAATGTATGTTGTAACTAAAACTGGCTTAATTGGAAAAGATAATGCCCAAGTATGATTTGATTGAACGAATGAATGGCAGTTTTGCTGCACTGGAAATTGCATTAGATTATCTCCACCAGCAACTTAATGCGCTTCCCCTACTCGCAGCCCGTGTATTTTCGCTGCCTGAAATTGAAAAAGGTACCGAACATCAACCTATTGAGAAAATCAGCGTTACCGCAAAAGTCGGTAATGAAGCAAAAGAACTGGGGTTACAACATTACCAGCGGTTGTTTATTCATCATCAGGGGCAAAATGCGAGCAGTAAAGCTGCCCTGCGCTTACCCGGGGTACTGTGTTTCACCGTGAGTGATAAGCAACTGGGGGAATGTGAAAATACTATTGCTCAGATTAATCAGTTGAAAAGTGAGTTGGAACATATCATTACCGTCGAATCTGGCTTACCAAGTGAGCAACGTTTCGAATTTGTACATACCCATTTGCATGGTCTGATTACCTTAAATACTTACCGCACCATTACTCCACTTATCAATCCTAGTTCTGTGCGTTTCGGCTGGGCCAACAAACATATAATTAAGAATGTCACCCGTGAAGAGATCTTGGTTCAACTGAATAAAAGCCTTAATGCCGGGCGCGCGGTGCCGCCTTTTAGCCGCGAACAGTGGATGGCATTAATTAGCTTGGAAATTAATGATGTAAAACGGTTACCTGAAAATACCCGTCTGAAGATTAAGCGGCCAGTAAAAGTGCAGCCTATCGCGCGAGTTTGGTATCAGGAACAACAAAAGCAAGTGCAACACCCCTGCCCTATGCCGTTAATTGCTTTTTGCCAGGCACAATCAGCGGCGGAATTGCCTAAGTTAGGTGAGTTAATAGACTACGATATCAACCAAATTAAGCATAAATATAAGCCGGATGCCAAACCTCTGCGGTTACTGGTGCCAAGGTTGCATCTGTATATCGACGTTGAATAAATAATGCGTTGCCAAGAACAATTCCGGTACTATCTATCGTTCCTTTAGGTACTTAGCCACTCTTTTTATCCGTAAAAAACGCCAGTCATAAGGACCGGCGTTAATTGTTTGCTTGGCCGGTGGTTACTTCATACTACCAACCATATCCTCCGGTTTTACCCATTCATCAAACTGTTCCCCGGTCAGATAGCCTAATTTCAAGGCGGCAGCTTTGAGTGTAAGCCCTTCTTTATGGGCCTTTTTCGCAATCTCGGCAGCTTGGTCATAACCAATATGGGTATTCAACGCGGTAACTAACATCAAAGACTCATTCAGTAACTGCGTTATACGGTCACGATTTGGCTCAATACCCACCGCGCAATGTTCATTAAAACCGCGCATACCATCGGCCAGCAAACGAATTGATTGCAGGAAGTTATGAATCACCAACGGGCGGAAGACGTTCAATTCAAAATTACCGGATGCTCCACCAATATTGATGGCCACGTCGTTACCCATAACCTGTGCGCATAACATCGTCATGGCTTCACACTGTGTCGGATTCACTTTGCCAGGCATGATTGAACTGCCCGGTTCATTCTCAGGAATCGCGATTTCACCAATGCCGCAGCGAGGGCCGGAGGACAACCAGCGCACATCGTTGGCAATTTTCATCAATGAAGCCGCAAGTCCTTTTAAAGCCCCATGACCATGAACTAATGCATCACAAGCCGCTAATGACTCAAACTTATTAGGCGCAGTGATAAATGGTTGATGGGTAAGCGCCGCAATCTCTTTGGCTACTCGCACGGCATATTCTGGATGCGTATTCAGCCCGGTTCCTACCGCCGTCCCCCCTAACGCCAACTCACACAGATGAGGAATGGTCGCTTCAATATGCTGCACGCTGTGAGATAGCATCGCCACCCAGCCCGAGATCTCCTGCCCTAAGGTCAATGGTGTAGCATCTTGCAAATGCGTCCTGCCAATCTTCACAATATCGCGAAAGGCGTACGCTTTGTGTGCCAGTGTCTCCTGCAATGTTTTGAGTTCCGGTAACAGATGTTGCCGCAACCCGATAACCGCAGCAACATGCATCGCCGTTGGGAAGACATCATTTGAACTTTGGCTTTTATTCACATCATCATTAGGATGCACTAACCGATTGTTTCCGCGCTCGCCGCCTAACAGCTCACTGGCACGGTTCGCCAAAACCTCATTCATATTCATGTTGGTCTGGGTACCAGACCCGGTTTGCCAGATAGACAGTGGAAACTCACTCGGATGACACTCTTCCAGAACTTCATCTGCGGCACGCATGATGGCCTTTGCCCGTTCGGCTGGTAGTAGCCCTAAATCCATGTTGACCTGCGCCGCTGCCCGTTTGGTCAGTGCCAGAGCATGGATCAGTGCCGTCGGCATTTTTTCTTGCGAGATACGGAAATGTTCCAGTGAACGCTGGGTTTGTGCGCCCCATAATTGATTTGCTGGTACATCGATAGGCCCCATAGAGTCTTTTTCACTGCGGGTGGTCGCCATCACGGTCTCCTTAGCATGTAGAACTGAACGGTTGAGGTATGTCATACCAGTCTCACTGGCGACATGACACTATCATGGCACATTTGCTGTTACCTTTATGCGATTGATTCGCATTTATATCATTTTGTGATCAATATTCTCATAACGAGCCTGCGGCTAAAACACACTGCTAATTAGCGCACTCATCCTTGTGACCACTCAGTTCAACCATCAAATCTCGGATCCAACCATGGCCAGCATGGCTATGACTGCGCTCATGCCAAACTAAGCTGACATCAAATTGCTCCGCAAGCCAGCCAACCTCAACCATCGTGAATCGATCCGATTGCCCCTGCACTTGCCACAATCGTCGTGGAATTAAAGCCACAAGGTCGCTAGTGGCGACTATCTCAGGAACAAAAAGGAATGACGCTGCCGACATAACAACATTACGTTGAAATCCGAATGCCGCCAGAGCATCGTCTATTGGTGTGGTGAAGCTGCCCCCGGAAGGTGAAACAATGACATGCTCTAGTTGGGTAAAATCTTCCATTGTTAACTTGTCTCTAAGCCCCGGGTGGTCCTTCCGCCCGATGAGTACATAAGTTTCATCGAACAAATGGCGTGCTCTTAGACGCGCATGATAGGCACCTTGTGTAATAACCGCTATATCAACTTCGCCACTGGCCAACTGTTGTTCCAACTGGCTCGGATTATAGTGACGAACGGCAATGCGGACCCCCGGTGATCTTTGCCGTAAGGCCAAAACCAGCGGCATGACGACCGCAGCCTGTATGTAGTCAGTACCCGCAATGGTGACCGTCAGTTGAGCCCGCTCGGGATAAAAATCCTTGTGCGATTGCAGCGTGCGGCGCAGTTGGTCCAAAGACGCACGCAGCGGAGTAAGTAGCTCCAGCGCTTTTGCAGTCGGCGTCATCCCCCGTCGCGCAGGAACCAGCAAAGGGTCGTCAAATACCTCTCTCAAGCGATTCAGTTGCGCACTAACTGCGGGCTGGCTGAGATTAAGTCGCGCTGCGGCCTTGGTTACATTCTGTTCAGCAAGCAAAGCTTCCAGGGTGACCAACAGGTTTAGATCTATCCGTGTGGTATCCATTTGGTGGATTCCTTAATATAAAACAATCGATTTCTCTTATCCCTCAGCCGTCATCATAATGCAAGTTCATGTTGTAGGGATTATCAGGAGACAGTTGATGTTATCGAATAGCAAACCACTCATCACAGTTGTGGGAGCATTGAGTAAACAAGGGCGTAGTGTGGTGCGCACGCTACTAGAGAGTCAGCGCTACCGAGTACGCGCGTTAACGCGGCGGGTAGATTCCCCTGAAGCGCAAGAGCTGGCGCTTCAGGGGGCAGAACTCATGGCAGTACCGCTAGAATTGGGCCATAAAGAGACGTTTGTTCAAGCATTTAAAGGGGCATATGGCGCGTTTCTGATGACGCCCGCTATCACGCCGCAGGCGAGCCACGCGGAAACACACGAAACAGCGTTAGGTAAACAAATAGCAGATGCCGCCGTCGAAGCGGGGGTAAAACATATTGTATTCTCTAGTCTGGAAAACGTAGAAAAGATTACCGAAGGGAAAAAGTGGGTGCCACACTTTACTGATAAGAGCCGGGTTGAGAGCTACATTCGTACACTGCCCGTCACCAGTTCATTTATCTACATGGCGTTTTTTTACACTAATCTGCTTGAGTTCTATCAGCCACGAATGGAAGGAGATACTTTAGTCTTTCCTCTCTATCTACCTGAAGATTTTTGCGCACCTTTTGTCGACCCATTGACAGCGACCGGCCCAGCGGTGTTAGCGATTTTTGATGATAAAGACCTGTACGCGGGCCAATCTTTGCCTGTTATCGGGGAGATCATTTCACCCAAAGAGATGGTTGAAACATTTAGCCGTGTGACGGGGAAAAAAGCCCGCTACAGCTCGGCGTTTACACGTGAGGAGCTGTGTCAACACTTCCCCACATTTTCCAGCATTGGGGGATTAGTGGATGAAGTAATCGGTATGGCTGAGTATACGGTAGAGTACGGTTACTTCCGTAAAGAGCGAGATCTGCTTTGGAGCCGACAAGTAAATCCGGCCAGTTTAACCTGGGAACAATTCCTGCGTACCACTGGATGGCAAGGGCAAGCGCTATCTTTTGCCCGGTGATTTTCGCCGTATTTACCTTATCGGTTTTCTCACTTTCCTAAATAAGGGCGTCGATGTTACGCCCTCTTCGCGACATTAAACGGCGGTAGTGCCCGTTTTCGCTCAATTGGCCCCCCACCCTCCGATTACTACTTGCAACCCCCGTAGCGCCATTGTTTACTAAGGGACAATTTTATTGGGCGGCAGGGCCAGGCGCGATTAGTCATATAAAATAGCTGATTTGTGTGTAACCCTTAATTTGGCCCTTAACAAACGGCAGAACGTAAACATGCAAAAGATGAAGAATGCAGTGCAAAACTACGCTTGGGGCAGTACCGACGCCCTCACTCAGCTTTATGGCATAGCAAATCCACAGGGGAAACCAATGGCTGAACTGTGGATGGGCGCGCATCCGAAGAGCAGCTCACAGGTGGCAGATGCTAACGGCCAGTGGCATTCATTGCGTGATGTGATCGAACAAGATCCCGATGCTAATCTGGGCCATGATGTTTTCAACCGTTTTGGTGAGCTACCATTCCTGTTCAAAGTACTTTGTGCGGCACAACCGTTATCGATTCAGGTTCATCCCAGTAAAACCGCCGCCGAAATTGGTTTTGCCAAAGAGAATCAGGCGGGTATCCCACTGGATGCTGCCGAAAGAAATTATAAAGATGCCAACCATAAGCCGGAACTGGTCTATGCGCTAACACCCTTTCAGGCTATGAATGGTTTCCGTACACTGGAAGATATTCAGGCATTACTCCACCCCTTAGCGGCAGCGCATCCCGATATCGCCGCATTCCTGCGCGAACCGGATACTGAACACTTAGCGGCCCTGTTTGCCAGTTTACTGAGTTTGGCTGGCGACCCAAAAACGCTCGCGCTGGGAATTTTGAAAGCAGCCTTAAATAACCAGTTAGGTGAACCTTGGGATACCATCCGCAGTATCTCGCGTTTTTACCCTGATGACAGCGGCTTGTTCTCCCCCTTATTGCTAAATGTCGTGACCCTGCAACCGGGTGAAGCCATGTTCCTGTATGCTGAAACACCGCACGCCTACCTCAACGGCGTGGCACTAGAGGTGATGGCAAACTCCGATAACGTATTACGTGCAGGCCTGACGCCTAAGTTTATCGATATTCCCGAACTGATGGCCAATCTGCAATTTATCCCCAAACCGGCTGATACTCTGCTGACCACGCCAAAACAGCAAGGCAACGAACTGGCCTTCCCTATCCCAGTTGAGGATTTTGCTTTTTCACTGCATACAGTAACGGCCGAGACTCAAGTGTTGGCACAACCTAGCGCGGCAATTGTGTTTTGTATTCAGGGTCAGGCTATATTGAAAAAACAGCAGCAGGAAATCACCCTACAACCAGGCGAATCCTGTTTTATCCCGGCGAATGAATCACCGGTTACAGTGCAAGGAATTGGCTCTATTGCGCGTGTTTACAACGCAGACTGAACGAAGTCACTCATTTTGTTGTCAATAACTGGCTTTTTGCTGTCGTGATAGATAGATTCCATAGTCGCAATGGCGGAGTTTTGTTATTACACAGAACTCACGCTTGCCGTTTCAGGATAGTTATCGTCGCAATAATATTTGTGTCCGGTTAATCTATGCCTATATTAATTTGGTGAATACTGTTTTTCAGGCATTCTCTTGGGTGGTTTTTCACCAGCAACTCATTACCGCGTTCAACATAGTGAATTTGGTGTATTAGAAAAGGATGAACAGAACAATGAAAAAATCGTTAGTGGCTGTCAGCGTCATTGTCGTACTTGGCGCAGCATGGACTGGAGCCTCATGGTATACCGGCAAACTGATTGAACAACGGATGGGTGAACTGGTTAACACCGCAAACGGGCAGATCAGAACATTGCTGCCTAAAGCTGGTGTCAAACTCGCCTATACAGATTACCAACGTGGTTTGTTCCGTAGCCAGGTTCGCTATGTGCTGCAAGCAGATAGCAGTGTCGTGGGTGAAAAAGCGTTAAAAGACGGTGATGAAATCGCTTTTATCGAAACTATCGATCACGGCCCATTCCCGTTCGCGCAGTTGAAGAAATTCAATTTGATCCCGAGCATGGCATCGGTACATACCGAACTTGCCAATACCCCTGCATTGAAAAAGCTATTTGATGTTACCAAAGGCCAATCACCGTTTACTGCGGATTCACGCATTTCATACAGCGGTGATACCTCTTCCGCCATTACCTTTATTCCTATCGATTATCAGCAAAACACCACCAGTATGAAATTCTCTGGTGCTACCATTGATGCCGATGTTTCGCGCGATATGCGTAATGTGAAGATGAGCGGTAGCAGCGAGAATATCGTCTTCACCAGCAAAAATCAGTGGGACCAACTGGAACAATTCAGCGTGCAGGGCCTGACGCTGAAAAGTGACAGCAAAATGGGTAAATTTGATCTCAGCATTGGTGATCAACAAGTCGCTATCAAGCAAATTGGTTTCAGTCTTGATGGCAAAGAGATGGCAACACTGGTTGGCTTTAACCTTAATACCCAATTGGGTGAAACGGATAAAGACCTGAACGGCAAACTGAGCTACACCCTCGATGCATTAAAAATTCAGGGTAATGATTTCGGTTCCGGTAAATTAGCCTTTGCCTTTGACAAGCTTGATGGCCAAAACCTGAAGCAGTTCACCAGCGCGTATAATCAACAAGTGCTGAAAGCCGTTCAGGCGGGTGAAAACCTCGATCCTGTTGCCTATCAAGAGCAAATGACTGAGATGTTAATTGCCAATCTTCCAGGGCTGTTAAAAGGCAATCCAACCGTGAGCATTGCGCCACTGAGCTGGAAAAACGCTAAAGGGGAAAGTACCTTTACCCTGAATGTCGACTTGGTTGATCCGGCGCAGACTAAAGCAAGTGCTGAACCCCTGTTAGCGCAGTCAGTGAAGAAAGTTGACGCAACCCTGACTATCCCGATGGCAATGGCAACTGAGTTGACGACCCAGGCCGCACGCCTGCAAGGCTACAGCCCGGAAGAAGCTCAGAAGCTGGCACAACAACAGGTTCAAGGCATTGCCGCTATGGGCCAGATGTTTAAACTGACCACCACCAAAGATGATGTTATCAGCAGCAGCTTCCATTTTGCTGATAATCAGGTCAATTTGAATGGTCAGAAAATGTCACTGCAAGAGTTTGTTGGCCTGTTTGGTATGTTTGGCGGGGCACCTGCTGAAGAAGACACCGACAGCGCACCAGAAGATATGCCAGCAACCCCAGCAGAACCTGCGGTTCCGGCACAATAGTTGGTGCAATAAGTCGCAGCAATAACACATAAAACGGAGCCTGATGGCTCCGTTTTTTTATCTCTGGGTCCACGCAGTACGCAGGAAGTTGCAATGACAGATAAACTTATGACCGGCCCCAACCCCGACTGCAAGCACCCCATGGTAGGCTTTGCGCAGGTTTGCTTTATCAAAAATACAACGAACAACCCGAATATTATTATCGGGGATTATACCTATTACGACGATCCACAAGATTCGGAAAACTTCGAGCGCAACGTGCTCTATCACTACCCGTTTATTGGTGACAAACTGATTATTGGCAAATTCTGCGCGCTGGCACGCGGGGTTCAATTCATCATGAATGGCGCCAATCATAAAATTTCAGGTATTTCGACTTATCCTTTCAATATTTTTGGCAATGGTTGGGAGCGCGTCACGCCATCAATGGATGAACTGCCCTATAAAGGCGATACCTGCGTTGGAAATGATGTTTGGATTGGTTATGACGTACTTATCATGCCAGGTGTGACCATCGGCAATGGTGCCATCATTTCATCACGAGCGGTAGTGACGCGTGATGTACCGGCTTATAGCATTGTGGGTGGCAACCCGGCAACCGTGATTAAGAGCCGCTTCCCACCAGCAACGATAGCTAAACTCGAGGCTATTGCTTGGTGGGACTGGCCGATAGAAGATATCAGCCGCAACCTGCATCTGATTACCGCGGGCGATGTCGATGCTTTGGCGTTAATGAATAACCCCCAAGATCAGGCATGATCAAGCAGACCCTCGGCGGATCAATACCGGCGGTAATATGACATTTTGCAGTTGCAGGTCAACACCGGCAATACGCTGGAGTATCCGCTGCCCGGCACTGTAACCAATTTCTCTGGCGGAACTGGTGATAAAGGTGAGTGGTGGTTCGGTTAATTCGGCTGCCGGCACGTCACCAAAACCAATCAGTGCCACTTGTTGATCCAGATAGGTGTCTACACCTGCACTACCAATAGTCCGACCGGTGCGTAAGATACCAAAGTAAGCCCCCAATGCCACTGATGCCTGATGACAAATGATGGCACTGACATTGGGGTGATAACGTAGCAGCTCTTCTGCCGCATCTGCCGCCGCCTGCTGTTGCCCGTCACATTCAACCACCCATTCAGAACGGAATGGCAGGCCATATTGAACCAACGTGGCGCAGAAGCCTCCCAAGCGCTCTGCCCGCGTCAATGAATGCGAGTGCCCGCCAAGGTAGGCAATTTGCCGGTGACCACGGCCAATCAAAAACTCAGTGGCCATTTTAGCCGCCTGCATATTATCAGGGCGCACGACATCCACACCTTCCAACACATTCGACCGTGCCGCGCAAATCAATGGGATATCATGCTCTGCCGCCTTCTCCTGCAATCCCATCTCACGTTTGGCTCCCCCGCCGAGGACCAAGCCGTCAACACCCTGAGCGATAAGTGTATCGAAGCAACGCAATAGACCTTTGCCCTCCCGACCACTTTGCGTCAGAAACAGCAATTTGCCCTCTGTCTCAATCGCCTCACTCAAACCCGCCGTCATTGCGGCATAAAATGGATCGCCGATATCGCGCACAATCAAGCCAATCACCCCGGACTCGCCACCGCGTAATTGTGCCGCCTGGCGGTTTCGCACATAACCTAACTGTTCGATTGCCTGATTGACCCGGTCAGCGGTTGCCCCAGAGATACGCCCTTTGCCACTTATAGCTAATGAAACTGTCGCCACTGAGACGCCGGCAAACTTAGCCACATCGGTAATTGTGATTTTTTTAATGGTCATACCCGCTGATAAACAAGCCAAGTTAAACGTTTAATCTGATGATTTACTCTAATACAGAAGTAGCATCAGTAATTGTGACATATCACTCATATTATCTGGGTTAAACGTTTTATCTTGTTTAACCTCCAGACAGGGAGGCGAAATAGTCGCCATTTAGCGATAAACACACCGTATTAAGAACCGCGGTGGTTAGAGCAGACATTTTTAACATCAGGCGTTTTGAAAAACAGGAGTCACTATGTCAGCGGTAAAAAAACAAAAAATTACGCTGTGGGAGTTTTTCCAGAGTTTAGGGAAAACCTTCATGCTGCCGGTCGCCTTGCTC
The DNA here is from genome assembly GCF_048593885.1 of Yersinia sp. 1252 StPb PI. Taxonomy (NCBI): domain Bacteria; kingdom Pseudomonadati; phylum Pseudomonadota; class Gammaproteobacteria; order Enterobacterales; family Yersiniaceae; genus Yersinia; species Yersinia sp. 1252 StPb PI. Next base: position 19,879 of record NZ_JAZGQE010000028.1, read on the forward strand.
TCCTTCTGTGGGATCATGCTGGGTATCGGCAGTTCACTCAGCAGTAAAGATGTCATCACCCTATTACCGGTAATTGGTCATCCTGCCTTCCAGCTACTATTTACCTGGATGAGCAAGGTGGGTTCATTTGCCTTTAGTTTCCTGCCCGTAATGTTTGCCATTGCTATCCCGCTGGGTATGGCGCGCGAAAATAAGGGCGTAGCCGCCTTCTCTGGTTTCGTCGGCTTTGCCGTGCTGAATCTGGCGACCAACTTTTACCTCACCACCAGCGGTGTGTTGCCAACCACCGATCCATTAGTCCTGAAAACCCATAACATTCAAAATATTCTAGGTATTCAGTCGATCGACACCGGGATTCTGGGGGCGGTAATTGTCGGGGTCATTGTTTATTTACTGCATGAACGCTTCAACACCATTCGTTTACCTGATGCATTAGCCTTCTTTGGCGGTACTCGCTTTGTGCCGATAGTGACGACGGTAGTGCTCGGGCTGGTGGGGTTGTTGATCCCGCTGATCTGGCCATTTTTCGCCGCCGGTATCACCGGTCTGGGTCGCCTGATTAACGGTGCTGGCATGTTCGGGCCGATGATTTTCGGCAGTGGCGAACGTCTATTGCTGCCGTTCGGCCTGCACCATATTTTGGTGGCATTGATCCGCTTTACTGAAGCGGGCGGAACCATGGATGTTTGTGGTCACAGCGTGAGTGGTGCACTGACAATATTCCAGGCTCAGTTATCTTGTCCAACCACCACCGGCTTCTCAGAAAGTGCGACTCGCTTCCTGTCTCAAGGCAAAATGCCCGCCTTCCTCGGTGGCCTGCCGGGTGCGGCGCTAGCCATGTATCACTGTGCCAAGCCTGAAAACCGACATAAAATTAAAGGGTTGTTGATTTCCGGTGTTGTGGCTTGTGTGATTGGCGGTACCACCGAACCGATTGAGTTCCTGTTCCTGTTTGTAGCACCGTTCCTGTATTTGATCCATGCGATCCTGACCGGTTTGGGCTTTACTGTGATGGCGTTGCTGGGTGTAACCATTGGTAATACCGACGGTAATATCATTGATTTCGTGGTATTTGGTATTCTGCATGGCACTGCGACTAAATGGTATTGGGTGCCAGTGGTTGCCGGGATCTGGTTCGTGGCGTACTACATGATTTTCCGTTTTGCTATTCAGCACTTCAATATCAAAACACCAGGCCGTGAAAGCGAAACCACCGCTAGCAGCAATGCAGAAAAAGCCACTTATGGCGCTGCAACCGGTAAATCCGGTTATAACTCCCCTGCTATTCTTCATGCGCTGGGTGGTGCAGATAACATTGTCTCGTTGGATAACTGTATTACTCGCTTGCGGATGTCGGTTAAAGATATGAATTTGGTGGATAAAGAGGCGTTAAAAGCCAACCGCGCCATTGGCGTTATTCAACTGAATGACCATAATCTGCAAGTTGTTATTGGTCCACAAGTGCAATCGGTGAAAGATGAATTAGACTCACTGATAAGCAGTACTCAGTTTGCGACGCCTTAGGACGGTAATTCGCTAAGCGCCGTTACCTAAATACCAGTTACATGAAAAATTATACCCAAGGTTATTGGCGTTGCAGGTAGGCCACAGCACATGAAAAATCGGTCGGGAATCGATTTGAGCGTGATTTGCAGCGGCCTCGCCTGAGGCCCAGGGATGGGCCGAGTAACAGGTGCCGAAACTCCCCGCAACTTCAAGGACCAAGGGTATATTTGATAAGCGAGATGCTGATGTTTGATTTCTCCACGCCTGTCGATCGTCACGGCACTTGGTGTACCCAATGGGATTATATTGCAGACCGTTTTGGTGCTGCTGACCTGTTGCCTTTTACCATTTCTGATATGGACTTCCCTACCGCACCGGTGATTCTGCAAGCGCTGAATCACCGGATAGCCCACGGTGTGTTGGGCTATAGCCGCTGGCAGCATGAAGATTTCCTTGGTGCAATTCGTCATTGGTATCTGCAACGGTTTCATTGTCATATCGATACCTCAATGGCGGTCTACGGCCCGTCAGTTATCTATATGGTCGCTCAGCTAATCCGCTGTTGGTCTGCTCCCGGTGATTTCGTCGTTACCCACACCCCAGCCTATGACGCCTTCTATAAAGTCATTCTCGCTAATCAGCGCCAGCTACTTAGCTGCCCGCTGCACAAAGTAGATAACCAGTGGCAATGTGATATGGCACATCTGGAGGCACTGTTGGCGCGGCCACAGACGAAAGTGCTGCTGTTGTGTAGTCCGCATAATCCAACAGGGAAAGTCTGGACACCACAAGAGCTGGCGCAAATGGCCGAACTGTGTGAACGCCATCAGGTCCGCGTTATCAGCGATGAGATCCATATGGATATGACCTGGGGCAATCAGGTACATACCCCTTGGAGTGAGGTAGGTCAGACCCCATGGGCGCTGCTGACCTCGGGTTCCAAAACATTCAATATCCCCGCCTTAACGGGTGCATACGGTTTTATCAGTGACAGTGAAACCCGTGATATCTACACTCAAATGTTGAAAGGCCGTGATGGACTATCCTCTCCGGCGGTACTGGCCATTGTGGCGCACATTGCGGCTTACCAGCAGGCGCAACCATGGTTGGATGAGCTACGCAGTTATTTGCAAGCCAATCTGGTTTATGTGGCACAGCGCCTTAATGTGGCGTTCCCGGCATTAAACTGGCAGCCACCGCAAGCAACCTATCTGGCATGGATAGACCTACGCCCCTTGAACATTGATGACCATCAGTTGCAAGAGGTGCTGATTGAGAAAGAGAAAGTCGCCATTATGCCCGGTTTTACCTATGGCGAAGAGGGTCGTGGCTTTTTACGTCTGAATGTAGGCTGTTCCCGCAGCAAGGTCGAAGCCGGTATGGATAAGCTGATTAACGGTATTCGTTTTTTGCAGGACAATAGCGACAGTTAAGTAAAACAGTATCGTGTATTACGCCACTTGATGCCTTGAGTGGCGTTTCTCCCCCTCCCCATCTCATCTTTCCCGCTGCCGATAACGTCAATAATCGATATACTACTATCACGCGGCTAGGTTTATCTGTGCTGGACAACCAAATGAAAAAGAAAGAATTTATTGCTCAGGACTTGCTGAGTAAAATGTATCAGTCTGGCGAGAAATTACCTGAGAAATTGCCGCCGGAACGCCAGTTAGCAGAGGAATATGGCGTGTCACGTTTTACCATACGTAAAGCGTTAGAGAAGCTGGCAGCCATTGGTGCCGTGCATATGGTGCAAGGTGCCGGGATCTTCATTAATCCCGGCGTGGGTAATAATCCGCTGGTATACAATTCAATTACCGAAAAGAAATTTAACCAAATCAGTTTTCGTTTAATTAATCTGCATAAACGCCGCCCTGATAATGAAGAACAACAGATCTTCAACCTTAGCGCGGATGATTTTATCTGGGCATTCTCACGTTTGCGTTACATTGATAATCGTAAGGTTCAAATCGAAAATTCGCGCATGCCAGTCGCCGCTTTCCCTGATTTGAACCAAAAAGTCATTGAAAGCTCGATACAGCAATATATTCTCAGCAAAGGCTATCGCCTGTCCCATGCATTAACTCATTATCAGGCGATTAATATCAATAAAGAACAAGCTGAACTGCTTGGATGCAAAAAAGGCATTGCCGCCATGCATATCCTGAACCGAGGCATTTTGCAGGATGGCCGCGTATACACATTCAGTGATATCGTGGATATCGACTATTCCTGCACCTATATTATTCCGTTTAATCAGGATAACCTGAAGTTCCGCCAGAGCTGAATCCGCTCAAACCCACTATGGTGTATGAATTGTTCCGTTCGGCAAACGGCTTTGTGTCCATTCATGAGGCCGATAAACAACCGGGAATTCATCGGCTAAACGAGCATCAAAATCAACACCTATCCCCGCCTGTTCAATTGGGTACAAATAGCCTTCTGTCGGCTGAACGGCGCCCGGAAATACACTCAGGGTATTGGCCGGATAGGCCACGAACTCCTGAATTGCTGCATTGTGCAAATAGATATTTAAATGGGTGTTAACCGCAGCACCAATCGGTGTCATATCTGGCGGGCAATGCCATGCCAGGCGAACCCCAAAACTCTGGCAGAAGCTCCCAAGTTTTAATGCCGGGGTAATTCCGCCAATCTGTGATACATGACAACGCAGGAAGTCAATCCGGCGATTGATTATCAAGTCTTTCCACTCTGCCGGATTGTTAAATAATTCACCCGTAGCAAGTGGTACCGCCGTTTGATTACGGATCTGTTCCAGCCATTCGTTCTGATTCGGCGGCAAAATATCTTCAATATAATAAGGGCGATAAGCTTCTAACTGCCTGGCAAATTGAACCGCTTGTTGTGGGAATAAGCGCTCATGCACATCATGTAAAATATGGAATTGATTGCCGTATTTTTCGCGTAGCGCTTTAAACATCGCCAACGTGTTATCCATATATTGGTCTTGATCGTAGTATGCGCCGATTGTTGGCTGGCGGGTCGCATGCAGATCCTGAGCATTCCCCCCATAGAACCCCAACTGGCAGCGGATATGCCGATAACCTTGCGCCAGCAAGTTATCCACCTCAACATACAACCCATCCAGTGAGTCACTGGCGGCATGACTATAGGTGGCAATAGCATCTTTAGATTTGCCACCAAACAGTTGGTAGAGCGGCATATCCGCCAGCTTGCCTTTAATATCCCATAATGCCATATCAATCCCGGCAATCGCGTTATTGATCACCGGCCCATTTCGCCAATAGGCATTGACCATCATCATCTGCCACAAGTCTTCAATATTATTCGCGTCACGCCCCAGTAATAGTGGCCGGAGATATTCATCCACCATCACTTTAACGGCAAGGGGACGCTGCTGAAATGTGGCACAACCCAGGCCAACAATCCCTTTATTAGTTTCAATCTTAACCACAACTAAATTATGGCGATCAGGCCGGGTTATCTGACATTCAATGCCAGTTATCAACGTGGGTTGCATGCAATGCTCCTTTACAACACTCAGATTGCGACTCTTCAACGTGGCAACCAATGATGCATGAATTAATAAATTCGTATGACGTATTCGCTAATTTCACCTTATTTACACTGACCTTGTAAACCTAAAATTTAAATGTTTTTTTTGGTTCGTGAATCACGAAAATTACCGCAAAAAACCATACCAATTAATAGAAAAAGCACCGAAGAACACCCTAACCATCGAATAATGTGATGTAACCCATGCTTTATTGGTTTGTTTTTAACTTTCAGTAAACTTATTATCATTCACAGTGAATAAAAATAATGGCTCAGGTGCGAGGGTTTTATGGGAAGGACTGAGGTATGTCAGTTAATAATTAAACTGGTCGGTGGTCAGGATAATATAAATAAAGTCTGGCATTGTATGACACGGCTGCGTTTTGATTTAATTGATGATAGTAAAGTCGAATGGCAGAAAATCAAACAATTGCCAGGTGTATTAGGTGCGCAAAATCAAAGTGATCAAGTACAGATCATTATCGGCCCACAGGTAAATGCCTGGTATCAAGATATTGTTGATAATATGTCACCTGATGAGAATGTTCCCTCAAGCGCGACTACGGCAATAGCACCTAAAGCACGGAAAAGTCTGGTTTCACTGTTTATGGATACCGTTTCTGGGGTATTCGGCCCTATCGTTCCGGCGATTGCCGGGGCGGGGATGATTAAAGGCTTACTGGCAGGGTTGATCGCCTTAAAAATCATCTCAGCCCAAAGCGACACCGTGATGATTATCGATTTAATTGCCAGCGGGGTATTCTATTTCCTGCCGTTCTTCCTTGCTGTTTCTGCGGCTAAGATATTTAAAACTAATGAATATCTGGCGGCAGCGGTGGCAGCCTGCCTGATGTATCCCACACTCATTGATGCCGCCAAAGCGCTGGCCACTCATACCCCGGGCGCGGTGAGTGTCATCTATTTTATGGATATCGTGCCGGTATCGGTATTTAACTATTCTGCCAGTGTTATTCCCGTTATTTTCTCAATTCTGGCGCTGAGTTATATTCACCGTTGGGTCGATAAAATTATGCCCGATGTGCTGAAAACAGTATTTACCCCAACGCTAACCCTTTTTATCACCGCATTGGTTTCATTGACGTTTATCGGCCCAGCCGGCATTTATTTAGGCAAACTACTGGCATTCGGTATTCAGGGATTATTTGATATCTCATCGGTATTTGCTGGTTTTATCGTCGGTGCCATTCGCCCGATTGCTATTCTTACCGGAATGCATCACGCCATGACCCCCATTGCATTGCAAAACTTTACCGACAAAGGTTTTGATATGTTAATGCCAATGATGTTTATGGCAAACATGGCCATTGCGGGTTCAACATTTGCTATCTATTTCCATGTCAAAACCCGGCAAGAAAAAACCGTGGTGCTGTCTGCCGCCGTTTCTGGCTTATTGGGCATTACAGAGCCCGCACTGTTTGGTGTGTTAACTAAATACAAAAAAGCCTTTATTGCCACGACGATAAGCAGCTCGATTGCCTCTGCATTTATCGCCTTTTTCGGCGTAAGGCTGTACGGCTATATTTTATCAAGCATATTCAGCCTACCGGCCTATATTGGCCCTTACTTTATCTACATCCTATTGGGTGTCACCTTGTCACTCGGCCTGTCATTTATCCTCACTTATCTGCTGGTAGTACGAACTGAAAAAAGATTGGTCGCAGTTGAATCGCAATAAATAGTTGAAATTAAAGCCGGCATCATGGGCGGGCGATATTGTCCGCCCATATCAATTCGTGATTTATGTCACTTTTTTATGCAACGCAGTGGATATTTTCATTCATTTGTTTTTATAATGTTCTGCACTTTACCTACAAGAATCTACTTCTGATAAAAAGTGAGTGCACAGCATGATTGATCCCCGCCTCCCCCTGACCGACATTCACCGCCACCTTGATGGCAATATCCGTGCGCAAACTATTTTGGACCTGGGTCGCCAATTTAATCTGGCCCTACCGGCTGATGAGCTAGCCGAACTGCGCCCGCATGTGCAAATCACTAAAACTGAGCCAGATCTAGTCAGCTTCCTGCAAAAGCTGGATTGGGGGGTTGCGGTTTTGGCCTCACTTGATGCTTGCCGCCGTGTGGCCTACGAAAATGTCGAAGATGCCGCTAATGCCGGTTTGCATTATGCCGAACTGCGCTTTTCACCCTTCTATATGGCAATGAAACACCAATTGCCGGTTGCCGGTGTGGTCGAGGCCGTCATTGATGGGGTGCAGTCCGGTTGTCGTGATTTTGATATTGATATCCGCCTGATAGGGATCCTCAGCCGCACTTTTGGTGAACAAGCTTGTTTGCAAGAACTTGATGGTTTACTGGCACATCGCGAGGGGATTACTGCGTTGGATCTGGCCGGTGACGAACTGGGCTTCCCTGGCGGTTTGTTCCGCAGTCACTTTAATCGCGCGCGCGATGCGGGCCTGCGTATTACCGTCCATGCCGGTGAAGCCGCTGGCCCGGAAAGTATCTGGCAAGCTATCCGCGAGTTAGGTGCTGAACGTATTGGTCATGGTGTGAAAGCCATTGAAGATATCAAATTGATGGATTATTTGGCTGAACACAACATTGGGATCGAATCCTGTCTGACCTCTAATATTCAGACCAGCACCGTCTCTTCGTTAGCCACTCACCCGCTGGCAACCTTCCTGCGCCATGGCGTGATGGCATCGATCAATACCGATGACCCAGCGGTACAGGGGATTGAAATTGCTAATGAATATCACAATGCCGCACCTGCTGCTGGCCTAACAGCACAAGAAATCCGCCAGGCACAACAAAATGGCCTGACGATGGCATTTATCACCGAACAGGAAAAACAGGCACTGCGCGATAAAATCCGTGGCTAAATCGGTCAGGAATTAGCTAAAAACGCCGGTATTTCATAGAAGTACCGGCGTTTTTTATTGCAGATCGCAACCGGCTACTTGGTTTCTGCCCGCGCCGCCGACGCCAAAGATTCAGTCGCCTCGGCATGCTCTCTGGCGACGCGTTTCGCGTAACGCTGTGCCAGGACGGCACATACCATCAATTGAACCTGATGGAATATCATCAAGGGTAATACCATCACACCGACTACTGAGGCGGGAAACAACACGTTAGCCATAGGGATACCATTGGCGAGGCTCTTCTTCGATCCGCAGAACACAATGGTGATTTCATCGGCAGTATTGAAGCCCAGCCAGCGGGCTGCCATGGTGTTAATGACTAATACCAGTGTCAATAGCACCATCGAACAGACCAGAATTGCCAGCAGTGACCAACCATCGATTTGATGCCAAATCCCCTGAACCACGGCTTCACTGAACGCGACATACACCACTAATAGAATGGATGACCGGTCAGTGATATTAACCAGTTTTTTATGGCGCTCAACCCATTTAGCTATCAGTGGGCGCGATAAATGCCCAACAATGAATGGCACCATCAGTTGCATGATAATAGAACCTATCGCATGCAACGTGTCGGTATCACCCCCTTGGGTGTGCATCAACATGCCCACCAGCAGCGGTGACAGGAAAACCCCCAAAATACTGGATGCCGAGGCGCTACAAATTGCCGCCGCCACGTTACCTCCCGCCACAGAGGTATAGGCAATAGCTGACTGAACCGTGGCAGGTAACGCGCACAAATAGAGGAAACCCAGATACAGCGTTGGTGTTAACACCCCGGGTACCAACACATTCATTCCCAACCCTAACAGCGGGAATAAGGCAAACGTGCTGAGAAACACCACCAGATGCAGTTTCCAATGCCCCATGCCTGAAACTATGGCGGCGCGGGATAACTTGGCACCGTGCATAAAGAATAATAATGCAATGGCCGCAGTCGTCAGGTGTTCGAACCACACCTTAACTTCCCCTTCACAGGGGAAAATAGAAGCAATAATAACGACCAAAATCAGCACTAATAAAAATTTATCTATCCGTAAGCGTTGTAACCATGACATGCCACTGTATTCCTTCAATATAACCTTGGTTCTTGACGTTGCAGAGGGGGTAGCTGTTTGCGTTGTGCCGCCCATCCTTAGGCCTTGCCTCGGTGAGGCCGCTGCCAGCAGTGTTCAAATCTGCTGGCAGCCTACCTGCAACGCCAGTGACTTTGGCTATCGTTTCTATCAAATAAGCGTATTTAGCAGCAAAATCAGCTTGCTGGCGATACCGGCAGCGTTTTTTTCTGTTGATCAGAGGCAATGCCCAGTTCAATCAATTCCATTACTTTTATCGCTTCCGAGACGGGTACTGGGTTGGCAGCAGTACCTAAAATGGCATCACGGATCCCCGCATAATAAGCAGGATAATTACCCGGCAACGTCAGTAGTGGTTTTTCAGCGAGGATGCCATCATGTGACAGTGTCACTACTCCATCGCGCATATCGTAGCCCCAATCTGCCTGTGGCAAACGTTCACCCGCTTTCAGCCTGTCCTCTTGTGGGTCCAGACCAAATTTGATGTAACTCCCCTGTATGCCGTGCACGATATAACGCGCAGTTTCTGCTGCGGCTAACACCGTACCGTGTAACACCACTCGTTGCCCCGGATAGCTAAGAACCGCGTGGAAATAATCAACAGATTGCGCACCAGGGCGCAGCATCCCTAAATCAACATTTAGCGTCTGTGGCAAACCAAACAGTTGTAGCGCCTGATCCAACAGATGTGGGCCTAAATCGTACCAAATGCCACTGCCCGCACCGGCTTGTTCACGCCAACGCTGGCGGATCTCCGGGCGATAGCGGTCAAAATGAGATTCAAAATAGACAACATTCCCCAGTGAGCCTTCAGCCAGCAGTGTTTTCAGCGTCAGGAAATCACTGTCCCAACGGCGATTATGGAATACTGAAAGCAATAAGTGGGCCTCATCTGCTTGTTTCTTCAATTCATTTGCTTGTGACAGTGTCACGGTAAACGGTTTATCCACCACCACATGTTTACCGGCAGCCAGTGCTTGCTGAGCCAGCGGGAAGTGAGTGTCATTCGGGGTTGGAATCACGATAAGATCGATTGAAGGATCATCAAATAACGTTTTGGGGTCAGAAACCACCGTCATTGTCGGCCAGTCAGCATGTACTTTACTGGCATCACTACTGGAAACCCCTGCCAGCTCTAACCCCGGAGTGCCCATAATCAGCGGCGCATGGAACGTTTTACTGGCATAACCATAGCCCAGTAAGCCCACTTTGATTTTTTCAGCCATTATATTTCCTCTCGCGCAGCCTATTTGCCAATTGATATCAGTCGATCAATCGATTTGACACCATGATGATTCCCGCGACAAGAGGTAATTTTTGGCTGAATGTCAGTGGCGAGATTAAATTCGCACAATGGCCTCAGCATTATCTCGCCATTCTGGCTGTCGGAGGCTGCGTTGCGGGTAGTTGGTTTCAATGCTACGACGCCTGAAATCACTGGGGCTAACACCAACACGCTTACGAAAAACGCGGGAGAAATAGAGTTGATCGTCGTAACCCACCACGCGACCAATAGTGGCAATCGGCTCTTGCGTGGTTTGCAGTAATAACTTAGCCCGAATAACCCGCTGGTCTTCACGCCAACGCAATATATTGATACCAACTTGCTCACGAAACAGATGTGCCAAACGTGACGGAGACAGGCAAACATGACGTGCAACTTCGTCAATGCGCAGCTCACCGGCTAAATTGCCGGTAATAAACTGGCACGCTTCAATCACTCGAGGGTCCATAATGCGTTGTGGACTAAGAGGATCTTCTTCCATTGCGCGCAGCAGTAAGCGCTCAAGTAGATTCATACCCAACTCTTCGCCAAAACGCCGTCCTGATTTTTGCGTCTGTTCAATATTGGCAAACAGGCGATCAAATTCCAGTAATAAGTTATTGTTAGGCAAAGATAACCGCCCAACTTCATGCGTTTTGCTATGCCACTCCAACCAGTCCGCCCAGTATGCCCGTGGCCGGAAATAGACCCAACGGTGATACCAACAATCACTGTTCGGTGAGCGACCATAATAGTGCGATGCCTTAGGGGGAAAGAGCAGCAAATCACCTGGATTGCTGTAAAAGGTATTCTCACCATCAAAAATCTTACCTTGTCCCTTAATGGTCAGATTCAGGATATAGCCCTTCATGCCGCCTGGCCTATCGATAAAAAAATCGAGTGGTCCATCGGCCAGAATCGGGGTTAATCCTGCTACCAGATAGGCATTAAAGGTATAGCCGGGTAACAAGGGATTGGGTTGCGGTTCCTGAACCATTCGATGGTACATTTAGCCTCCTTGGAGTCCTGATCTGATTGGCGTGCAAACGCATGTGCTTATTTCAGTTTATCGGGCAGAATTCACGCTGCCCGATAGTGATTACAGAACTGTGAGCCAGATAGGCTTTTTATGGACTTTTCTGTCACCGTGCAACTTAAAGCGTCCGTTTAGCCAACTGTTTGTAACGGTCGAAGATAACCGCTGCCAGCAGGATCAAACCACGGACCACATATTGGGAGAACGGAGAAATATTGAGTAGGTTCATGGCATTTTCCACTGTCCCCAGAATCAAGATACCGGCGATAACATAGGAAATCTTACCAATCCCACCTTTCAGTGACACGCCCCCCAGCACACAGGCCGAGATAACAATCAGCTCATAACCAATCGAAGTCATTGGCTGACCACTGGTCATCCGTGATGCCAAAATGATCCCAGCCGCCGCCGATACCAAACCCGATAAGACAAAAATGATGATTTTAGTGCGAACTACCGGCACCCCCGCCAGGCGCGCCGCATCTTCGTTGCCCCCGATAGCCAGGGTATTGCGGCCAAAGGTAGTTTTGTTTAACAAGAAGCCAAACAAGGCCAGACAGGCAATGGTAATCCAGATAGGGGCTGGCAAACCGAGCCAATTGGTGTAACCCAATGCGAAGAAACGCTCATCCTCGATACCCACCGCTTTACCATCAGAGATGATATAGGCCAGGCCGCGAACAATCTGCATCGTCGCCAGCGTGGTGATCAAGGCGTTAATTTTCAATCTGGCAATCACAAAACCATTGATCAGCCCGCATAGCGCGCCCAGTAACAAACCTGCGCCCACCCCCAGCCACATATTTTCGGTCATATTGATAACAACTGCCGTCGTTACCCCCGCACAGGCAATGACTGAAGCGACGGATAAGTCAAAATCGCCGGATGCCAGACAAAACAACATGCCACAGGCCACCATCCCCGACATCGAGATAGCCAACCCCAACCCTTTCATATTGATAAAGGAGCCAAAGTTAGGCACGAATATCACACAACCAATAAATACCACCGCGAAAACTACCAACATCCCATAGCTATCCCAAATACGGGATAGTCCTAGTCCACTTTTAGCGGGTGTATCTTGTGGTGGTTGCGACTGACTATTGTGTGCTCCACCTTTCAACTCGGTTGATGCCGGGTTCTTCTTATCAGAACTCAAAGTAACGCTGGACATGGATAACTCCTTCACAATCAAGCAACCGCAGACGCGGCATCAGTAGCAATATTCGGGGTGCGTAGCATCGCCAGACTTAACGCCTGTTCTTCAGTGGCAGAACCGTGGTCTAACTCACCAGAGATTGCCCCTTCCCGCATCACCACGATTCGGTCAGCCAGCCCAAGAACTTCTGGCAAATCACTGGACGCAAACAGCACCGCAATACCCTGTTTCGCCAGTTGATAAATCACGTTATAGATTTCATGTTTAGCCCCAACGTCGATACCTCGAGTTGGCTCATCCAACAGGATCACTTTCATATCTTCGGATAACCAACGGCCCAAAATGGCTTTCTGCTGGTTGCCGCCGGACAAATTCATAATCAGTTGTTGAGGGCTGGGTGTTTTGATATTCAAAGACTGAATACGCAGTGCCGCATTCTCCTGCTCCCAGCGGTTGTTGATCAAACAACCAGCCGTCAGTGTTTTGCGCCGTGCACTGATATTGATATTGTCCTGTACCGAATGAACCGGAATAATGCCATCGGCTTTACGGTCTTCCGGGCATAACATGATCCCGGCGGTGATGGCATCGATGGGTGAACGAATCGTCAGTGGCTTGCCATCCAGCAAAATCTGACCACTGCTAAGCCTGGTGCCACCAAACAACCCTTTCAGTAATTCACTGCGCCCCGCCCCCACCAAACCAAACAGGCCAACAATCTCCCCTTGATGGACGGTCAGGCTGATTGGCGACTTCACCCCAATCGCCTTCACCTCTTGCAATGTCAGGCGTTCTGGCCCTATTTCACGCGGCTGATAGCCATAAATATCACCCAAATTGCGCCCAACCATGGCTTGAACCAGCGAGTCGTTATTCACCTGGGTCATATCGTCAAACGTGCGCACATACCGGCCATCTTTAAACACCGTAATGGCATCACTCAGTGCAAAGATTTCTTCCATCCGGTGTGATACATACAAAATGACCCGCCCTTCGGCGCGTAATTCACGGATCACCCGGAACAGTTGTTCTATCTCTCTGGCAGAGAGCGAACTGGTCGGCTCATCAAAAGCAATAATTTTGGCATTACGGGCCAGCGCTTTGGCAATTTCCACCATCTGCCATTGGCCGATGGAGAGATATTTCAGTGGGGTATCGGGGGAGATGTCCAGCCCCAAATGTGAGAGCTGCAAACTGGATTCATAGCGCAATAATTTGCGATCAACCATGCCCATTTTGGTAGGTAATTGGCCCAGATAGATATTTTCTGCCACCGTCATTTCCGGCACCAAATGCAGTTCCTGATAAATGATAGCGACACCGGCATCAAGCGCATCGGTGGTATTGGCAAAATTAGCCACTTTGCCCTTAATGTGAATTTCACCCTGAGTCGGTGAGTAGTTACCGCTGAGAATTTTCAACAAGGTTGATTTCCCCGCGCCATTCTCTCCCATCAGGGCATGGATTTGACCGGCCTGACAGGTAAAACTGATATCATCCAGCGCTTGAACACCGGGGAAACTTTTTCCAATGCCACAAAAAGCCAGATAAGGTGACTGTTCGGCTTCCAGCTCGGCTTGTAACGCAGAATGGAGTGCTGACATGATGGCTTCCTTATAAAGTTTGGGTCGCACGGTACCACCTGTCTGTGTGGTCCATTGGGGCAAGCCGTAGCCTGCCCCCGTGCGCCATAGCGTGTATACCCTTCGAATTTGACGCGGCCAGAGGGTTAGCCGCCACGCCCATGACGTTGGGTATAGCGGAATTACATCAAGCCTTTCTTCTCTAACTCGACTTTGAAGTTATCCCGGGTGATCAGCACCACATCAGTCACTTCAGTAAATTTCGGAGGTTCAACACCTTTGGTCACCCAGTCATTCAGCATCTGGATACTTTTATAACCATGAATATCCGGGCTTGGTAACAGAGAACCATAGAAACCGGTAGCCTGGCCTTTGGACAGTTCACTGACTGCATCAACGCCATTGATACCAATGCCAATCACATTGGGTGCTTTAAAGCCCTGACCTTCTGTCGCCCGGACACCACCCAACACGGTGTTGTCATTCATGCCGACAATCAGCCAGTTTTTCACTTCAGGATGCTGGACTAACATGGAGTTGGCGGCATCAAATGCCCCAGGGATATCATTGGATTTGGTCGGTACTTTATAGATTTGCTTTTCTGGGAAGCCTGCGGCTTTCAGCGCGTCCATTGACCCACTGGTACGCCGGCGAGCCGTGTCCAGTTCATCAGAGGTGATCGCCATTACCGCCGTTTCACCCGGTTGCCAGCCGCGTTTACTCATCTCTTTCCACAGTTCCTGTCCTTGACGCTCACCAATTTTGGTCGCCGCCATCATGACTAATGGAACACTTTCCATCGGTTTGCCTTTGGCATTCACAAATTGGTCGTCTACTGCGATCACTTTCAGGTTATAACTGCGCGCCTTCGCCTCGATGGCCGGCCCCAGTTTCGGGTCTGGTGTACAGATAACAAAGCCTTTCGCACCACTGGCGGCAAGGCTATCGATAGCATTCAAGGTTTTCTCACCATCGGGCACTGCAATTTTTATCACTTCAAAACCTAAATCTTTCCCTGCTTTATCTGCAAACTTCCATTCGGTCTGGAACCAAGGTTCTTCAGGCTGCTTTACCAGAAAACCCAACTTCATGCTTTCGGCAATAGCTGAATGTGACATAACTGCCGCTAACCCAACCACTGCCAGCGCCTTAGTTAATTTATGCATAGTGTTCTCCGAACTATTTTTGTAGGAAGAGATGATTTTTGTTTATTTAATCGTCAACCACCCAAATCATCTGATTTTTAGTGGAAACGTTATCAATGTTATTTTTCAGTTTTAGTGCGGTTGAATGCTTTATTAAAAGCCACTTAACCTCACCACACCCGGTAAGGCGCTGACAGTTTTAACGTTAATTATGCTTTAGAATGTAGAGCGCTATCACATCCAGGGATTACAGTTTATTTATCCATATATTCAGCAAATTTAACCTCTCTCTAACTTTTGACTGACATCACAAAAACACTGTAGGAAGCAGAAAAGTACATACTTCCAGCCATCGGCTCCTCACATCTTGCTGCCACTCACTCCTATGGTTATTGGCAATGAATTCCTGTTTTCTGCAAATGTTAGGAGCAACCACTATGACAACCAGCGTTGTATCGGCGGACCGTCCTTTATCAACCAATAAAGCTATAGCGCTCGGATTAGATTTTGGCAGCGATTCCGTCCGGGTATTGGCGGTAGATTGTCAACATGGCACCGAGATCGATACCGAAGTTGTCTACTACCCTCGCTGGCAGCAGGGCCTTTATTGTCAGGCCGCACAAAACCAGTTTCGCCATCATCCGCTGGACTATATAGAAGCCATGGAACAGGCGATCCGTCAGGTCGTCAGCCGCCTGTCAGAAGAGCAGCGCCTGCAAATCGTCGGGATTGGTGTTGACTCCACGGGCTCAACACCCGCGCCGATTGATGAGCAAGGACAGGTATTGGCACTGCGCCCTGAATTTGCAGATAATCCCAATGCGATGTTTGTGCTGTGGAAAGACCATACGGCTATAGAAGAAGCGGAAGAGATTAATCGCTTATGTCGCAGTGGCGAATTTGCCGACTATTCCCGCTATATTGGCGGTGTCTACTCTTCTGAATGGTTCTGGGCAAAAATCCTGCACGTGACACGCGCCGATGCCGCCGTGCGTGATGCTGCGGTGTCGTGGATTGAGTTGTGTGATTGGGTACCGGCACTGTTATCCGGCACCACCGCCCCACAGGATATTCAACGGGGGCGATGCAGCGCGGGTCATAAAAGCTTATGGCACCCATCATGGGGAGGATTGCCACCGCGTGAATTCCTGGCGGCACTGGATACCCGTCTGGTAGACGACCTTAAATACCCTATGTTTACTGATACCTACACGGCAGAACGGCCGGTGGGTTTAATTACTGCCGCATGGGCTGAGCGTTTGGGGCTACCGACCGGTGTAGTGCTCTCTGGTGGCGCGTTTGATTGCCATATGGGTGCCGTGGGCGCAGGTGCTCAACCTTATACCTTGGTCAAAGTTATTGGTACATCCACCTGCGATATTCTGATTGCCGATGACAAGTTGGTGGGGGAGCGCGCCATTGCCGGTATTTGCGGTCAGGTTGAAGGCAGTGTGGTACCCGGTTGGATTGGTATGGAGGCAGGTCAGTCAGCTTTTGGTGACATGTATGCCTGGTTCAGTCGTTTACTGAGTTGGCCATTACGTCAGGCCGCCTTGGCACAACCCGAATTGCAACCCCAGTTAAAGCAGATTGAATCTACCCTCCTCGCGTCACTCACCGCTGAATGGGCAAAGAACCCTTCACTGGATCACTTGCCAGTGGTATTGGATTGGTTTAATGGCCGCCGTACGCCGAATGCTAATCAACGTTTAAAAGGGGTTATTACCGATCTGAATTTGGGAACCGATGCCCCTACTCTATTTGGTGGTTTTATCGCAGCAACCGCTTTTGGTGCGCGCGCTATCATGGAGTGTTTTGAACAGCAGGATATTCCGGTTGAGAACGTGTTGGCATTGGGCGGTATCGCGCGTAAATCACCGGTTATCATGCAAGTTTGTGCCGATGTGATGAATCGACCGCTGCAAATTGTTGCCTCTGATCAATGTTGCGCGCTGGGAGCGGCAATTTTTGCCGCCGTGGCCGCAGGAATATATCACGATGTCCCTGCTGCGCAGCGTCAGATGGCCTGTAAGATTGAGCGCACTCTGACACCAGATGCCAGCCAGGTTGCTCGCTATCAGCAACTTTATCAGCGCTATCAACAGTGGTGTCTGTCAGCAGAACCACACTATATGCCAGTAACCGATACACCTGCGTCAATGACCGAGACGACACACTGATCTTGGCGATCAAAC
>NZ_JAZGQE010000290.1:0-3396 GCF_048593885.1 Yersinia sp. 1252 StPb PI
TTATGAATAGTGTTTTAAATTAATTAGTTACAATTAATTTCGTTCTGCGTTAAGGCAGAGTAGAAGGATTTTCAACGTGGTTTTACTGATGAAATCAGCATAAAATTGGTGTGTTTTTGCGCACGAAGTCACATATACGTCACATGAATTTTACATTGTGACACACTAAATCGGCGATATCGTCTCAACTACAGTATACGGTTCCGCGGTTGACCATTAGGGGGCTACCAAACACAAAATGTATCCGTCGTTACCTATAACTCATTGTTTATGATGAACCTGGCTATCAACAGGCGCTTGCCCTCGCTCAGTTAAGCCGTAGTCCCGTACCACCGCCGCTACCCGCAGGCGGTAACCGGCGAACACACTCGCACGCCCCGCGGCTTGTGCGCCACGATGCTGTTCAATATTCCGCCACTGCTTAACGGCCGCCTCATCGCGCCAAAATGATAGCGATAACAACTTCTGCGGGTTACTTAAACTCTGAAAACGTTCTACTGAAATAAAACCGTCCATTTGTTCCAATAAAGGTTTCAGTGCCACGGCATAATCCAGATATGCGTGGTACTCACCCTCTGCCGGTTCAACTTCAAAGATAACTGCAATCATCAGTGGCCCCATCGGATAAAATGAAAGAAAACAATATTAAACGAAGCCATCAATGCATTTAAGACATTTACGTCTTTTCTGGGGTTAGTTGGCGATTATATAGGATGTACGTCACTTACTATGCCGGTAGGGGAGCATGTGCTGGCGCGGGTTAAAAGCTTCAGTCATTGATGGGATTGGGGCGCCCTCATGGCGGTTATTTTGTTCTTATCGGGATAACAGCATTGGATCGCCCCGATAAAACGCAGTAATACAAAACCTCATAAAGCCACAATGATAAAAGCCCCGACTACAGTAGTCAGGGCTTTTAAGGTACTACAGATTTAAAATTAAACATTAATCAACTTAATAACGTGACACTTATCTTAGTACTATTTACAAAGATGTACCTATTTCTACAGGAATATTTGGTGCTTACAACTAACTCTATCCTCCAATATATTAACTGAATGATAACATTTCCCGTTCGTTACATTTAGCCATGCTTATGATAACACTGACTAAATTAGTACATCACCCTCGCGATATATACTCTTGCTACATGGCTTTACTTTCTTCGCGATATCCTCGACTTCATACTTACGTACACAAATCGCGAACATTACTATTAACAACAAAGCCTTAACTCATCGCGTTTTGGTCCACATATGCGATCGTAAAGATTTATTACGTGGCCTGAAATCATCATCGCACGGGTCCATTATTAAAAACCCATCGCAAATCTCACATAAAAAAATATTTCGTGACCTTTATCGCATTATTTTAAATCAACTACATAGACACCGGCTAAATAAAGAGTTCGTTACTAATTGCACCGGTGTTGAATTCCAATCTACGTGTTCTGTACCAGATGTCAATACTGTTTTTAAGAACATGTTTTTATTATCAGTACTACTGAAAATAACTTGGTATTTTATTGGTTTAGAATCATACAAAATCATCCGTATCGAATCACAGGAGTCGGTATTACAAGATAATCTTTTGTATTTACTACATTTTAAAATCCCGCGCCTGAGATGTGCCCCCAATTATGCCCCCAAATACTTTTGCTTGATGGCTAGGGCGCTGAATTGAAACGGGCCGCTGCTGCTGGTGGCCCGTAAGAGGATAACTTTCAGGTACATTTTTAAGGTATTTTTCGACACGCGATTACTTTATGTTGATACCATAACCATATGGCTGATGAATGTTTTTCTGAGTGTATTTCCAATTAATTCGTCTGATAGCCGCCTAGTGAACATCTATATATTCACTTTTTAGCTAGGGCCCGGAGTAAGTGGTTAGCTACCTCGACAAAACTTGCCAACGCCTCTTCATAGGAGTGTGGTTCCTGCGAATAAACCAGTGGGCTAAGCCTCGTTATGTATAAATGGTTCAACCATTTACCCTCCCCATCTTTAGTATTTTTTATGACATCAAGACTTTTACTCAGGACACTATACGGGTCATCAACGAATGCCTGAAATTGCTGTGAATATTCTTCCATATCAGTTTTTACTGAGTGCCCGAACATACTAGCAGCAGCATTAATCGCTTTGGGTTTTATTGTGTATATGCGCCATACATCATAAATATGCCGTACTAGCGCCTCATCAAATTCGGCTTGCTTCACGCCAGCACAATACATTGCAAATCGTCTTAGAAGAGATAAGACCTTTTCGGCCAGAGTCTCGGATATGTTGATACATTCGATATCAAAATCAGGGTAGCTTTTACCATTTACTAATTGTTGATAAAGATAATTAATCTTTAACTTCTCAGTAGGTAAATTGATGGGGCGATTTATTAATTCTACTTTTATACAGCTACGCAGAGGGTTAGAAACACCGCTACTGAAATTCCCTTGATAGCTTAAATCGACATTATAATGACGGTGTTTATCATTGATTTCAGGGTTTTCACCTTCTTTATCAGTAAGGTAGAAACCTAGTTCTGCTAGCTTTGTTGTCAGTTTTTGATGAATATCTTTCAGTCTTGCTTTATCAGATGAGCATTCATTTTTTAATTTATAGGTGTTCGGAACCTCTGGAAGAATGACTTTTATATCAATATCTTCTGACATCCGACTAATCAAATTATAAGCTTTCGATAAGCAAGTACCGCCAGCAAACACTAATCGGACAGGAAGCTCTATATTTACTGGCTCAACAGGTACTTTTTTACTTCTAGGGTCAAATCCTTTTAACTGTGCCTCATGCACTACATTCAAGTTAGCTAATATACGTAATGCATCTGTTACATGCACATCTTTTTCAGCGACGAATGCTGGCAGGCCATTTAGCAGGCCCGCAGCTTCCGCATCCTGAATATCAGCAATTTGCTCATCCGTAAGTTTTTTCATATTTTACATTTTTACCCGAAACAGTGATGTTTCTGGATATTTTCCTTCCTGGAGTTCTGACTTGAAGCTGCATTGGGATCTGTGTCGTTCTTCCCGCGTTATAATCCTCTAAGGCCTTGCCCTGAGTGACTTTCACGTTGAGTTTTTTGAACGTTTCTTCCACAACAGTTTCAAATGGTGCGGCCACCGTCCTTTTCCCCGCAAATCGGTTAAATCGAGTTTTTGCATACACGCCAAGGCTAACCCGAATTAATACGCCCTCTTTAACGAGTTCAGACAATGCTTTGCTAACTTGCGATTTGCTACCCAGGTGTTCCAGCTCCGAACGCAGTACAACAATACCTTTCCGGTTGGCGACGGAGCGCAACAGTTTTTGCTTCAAAATCATGATTGCCTCCTTTAAGCACTCATAGGTAACCAAATTCTTATTATAGATTGTTTTTAAT
>NZ_JAZGQE010000291.1:0-3382 GCF_048593885.1 Yersinia sp. 1252 StPb PI
TGATTTACTTATTAGACAGTAAATCTTTTTAACTTATAATAGAGAGCGGTCAGGCTAGTTACTTGGTATTTTTTGAATATATTCATTTTATGTGCACTTATCGCGGACTTACTGACATCAAAAAGTATTGAAATTTTTTCACTCGACATGCCAATCAGTAAACACGGTAAGATCTGTTTCTCTCGCTTTGTGAGATTTAATGATTTCGGTTTTGCTCGCGAATAAATCGTAGATGAATCACTTAATAAATAATCAGTACAATATAGACAACCGCAAAGGACAGTCTCTATCTCTGGGACGGATGTTGTTTTGCATAGGTAGACAATATCTGTTTTTTTTGAAAAGAAATAATCGTCTGACAAGCCACTTTCTTTAGAGTAAAGGATAAGACTTTTCTTCTTTATCGTCTGGTCAATCAATTTAAAAAATCGAAATTGATCAAACATAGATATATTATCGATATCAAAAATCACTACGGGATTAAAAGAATTTATAATTAGAGATTCAAATTCAGTTAAAGTGGTACACACTTTAATAGTGTCACTGTTCATACCCTGACGGCTAATAATAATTGGTTCGATGATTTGTCTTAAAGCAAACCGAATTAAATCACTACCACTGTATATAATAACATCTCTCATAAATCACCTTTTACATTTAGATTATCTAACGATTAATCGAATAAACAAACAGTTAAACGCAAATCAAATATCTGGTGTGGATCAAAGAGTATGCGTTGAGACCGTCCCTGGTCTCTTTATCCATCCTGGTTTAATAGTGGTTAATCGTGAAAATAATTACCCTTTAGAACAATAAAAATAACAGTAATGCTCAACAGCCTCAAACCACATGTGTATTAAGTTCAAGGTGATTTATCAACAGTAACTTTTACCTTACGCCATGGAAAATTCATTTCCCCATGGCGAGGCTAATAACATCATTTAACGTAAGTTATTAATAATAGTTAATCAAAAATACCACTTTCCCATCGGCTCTTCCTGGCGAGACTGTCGATGCCGTTTGATAATATCGCGCAGATAACGGTATCTTCACTGATTGTTGACTGTTGGTGAGAGATACTGTGATGTTTTTGGAAAAATCTAAAAGAGACGGTGAACTTGTCGCGCCATAACCCAATTGTATTCCGACGCCTTTTGCAGCCGAAGCATTAGAACTGTCGACAGCAAAAATACCATTACTGGAATTCAATATTGCGGTTGCCGGGGTCAATTTAACATTTAAGGTATTATTGATAGGCTGACCCACCGTCGTGCTACCTGTTCCCTCCACAATGTTGTAGGAGCTATTATTAAAATACCCATGGAAAACAGGACAATTTGTCAGGTTAATAGATGCGTCTTTCCACGGTGTTGTCGATCCAATCCCGGTAAAATATTTACTCACCTCAAAAGACCCCATCGCAACATTCACATCGGGTGTGGTGCAGGTTTGAGACACAATATTTAAGCTGCCACTAAAGCTGAGGTTATAAATCGGTATTGGTGCACTATTGGTGAGCGTCGGATCCGTCGAAAGATTTAATCTTACGCGCGGTAAATTAGCACCGTTAATCGTGCCGGGAGAAACAGGGCCAATTTTAATCAGTGAAAGTACCGCATTGATTCTTACATTAAAATTGAAGAATGACGTTCCGGAATAGGTTGTGGTATAGGCGACCGTAGGTAGCGCCTGATTGCTCAAGTCGCTCGATACAACAACCCCAATACCGGGAACCTGGGTCTGATAAACACGATTAGGGAAAGGAGAACCACTCCAACTAGCTAGAGTGGGTGTACTGGTATACTCAAGAGTTTGAGGTGCGTTAAAAGACCCCGCGCCGCAGGTAAATGCATCAGTCGCGGTACCCGGATCTCTGAAATCAAGCCGATACACTACCGTTCCATTCGGCATGTCAGGCCCTACGGTAATACTGGCGGGTGACAGAGCGGCAACAAAGGTACGCGCTGGTGTGATTTTAGTGGTGCACGTCGCCAGTGCCAATGCATATTGGCTGCAACTCAATAACGCACTTAGCAAAATTAATTTATTAAGCTTATTCATATTATTACTCGCTTTGTGATCATCGAAGCAGGTGTAAATTCCAATGTTTACTTATTAACTCATCTCACCGTGATGAAAATAAAGTGAGAATATTTGTAATCGCTTAGGTACTGTTTCTAATAATAATTAATGGTAAACGTTAGCCTTCCATCGGCTCTGCCGGGCTGTACTGTCGCACTGGTTTGGTAATACCGTGCGGATAATGGAATTTTAAACGTCGGTGTACCATCATTAGCTGGCGTAAATCTCGGGGTAGAGCCAAAATTAAATGGTACCGGTGTTTCGGTATTATTCCCCGAACCTAATTGAATCCCTACACCTTGAGCTGCGGGCATTTGTGTCGATGAGTTGACCGCCATAATGCCACTGGCAGAATTAATAATAGGGTTTGATGGTGTCAGTGAAACTGTAATGGTATTCGCTTTAGAGGCTCCAGTACCCTGAGTGCCATCGTTTGAGTAAAAGAAATTTCGGCCATCCTCTTTCGTCCCATAAAAATAGGGGCAATCCGTAAATTTAATACTCGCATCTATCCACGGTGTCACACTGCCGACACTTTTAAATTCGGTATTTATATTATGACTGCCCAGTTGAACATTGATATTGCTGGGTGTTGTGCAGGTACGTGAAACTATATTGATCGAACCACCAAAGTTTGCCGTCAATATTGGCATGGTAGGTACACCCTGCACATTATAATCAACCCCAACCGTGAGGAGATTAGACCCAAGCAGAATACCGGGGGTTACCGGTCCTATCTTGACTAAAGAGATGTCGAATTCAGGTGCAAAGCTGCGAGTGACGGAACCAGGGGCAGTTCCCTGGGTTCTTAACCTCGGAAACGGAGTGCCAGAGTACCAGGCAACAAAGCCAATACCTGGAACACCGGTTTCATATATTTGCCCGGGATAAGGGTTTCCATTCCAGGATGATAATGGTCTGGGTGCCAGCCTTATCACATCATTTACAGTAAAAGTATGGCCACCATCGCAATTGATCGCAGGTTGAAACGATGGCTTGAAATATTGTCGGTACAGCACTGTGCCGTCTGGCATGTCAGGGCCTACAGTAATATTGGCACCCTGAAGCTGAATGGTAGTATTTATCGCCTCCCTGCCCGTGATATAGGTGCAAGTCAATGCGTAAACTGATTTTATTGGCATCAAAACCAGACAAACCAACAGGAGCTTTTTCATGATATCACTCACTTTTTATGGTCGTGGCCCGACGCTCATCAACCTGACCCTGAGGCACACAGGTCGAGGTAAACCGCATCATCGCGCTGGCTTTACCGTTGGCTAATTGCGGCGGCAGAATATAG
>NZ_JAZGQE010000292.1:0-3373 GCF_048593885.1 Yersinia sp. 1252 StPb PI
TTAATAAACACCATCTTCTTTGATAGATAATATTCCTGGCAGCCAACATACTTTCGGCATCAATATTACCTTTTATTTTCACTCCGTCATTATTGATAGCGACATATTTAAATACAGGCATGCTTGTCCTCTAAGCTTATCCTGACCACTTCTTCAATTGTTGTTAAGCCAGCCATAACTTTATCCACCCCATCTTGTTCAATGCTGCATATAGTTTGCTGCGCCAACTGAACAAGATCATGCTCACTATAGCCTTTATAAATACCTTCCCGTAAGCGATTATCAACAACCAAGAGCTCATGCAAAGCTATTCGCCCGCGATAGCCGGCCGCATTACATTTGTCGCAACCTATCGCACGATACGTATTTCCCGCTATGGTCATGCTATAATTTATGCCCAAGCTGTTTAATTGCTCCGGCATAAATGTATACTCTTGCCGACACTCGATACATAGTCGGCGCACCAAACGTTGAGATAATACTGCCAATAATGAGCTTGATAGCATAAAGGGTTCGATCCCCATATCTTTCAGCCTGGTTACAGCACCAACGGCGCTATTAGCATGTAGCGTTGATAAAACCAAATGGCCGGTTAAAGAGGCTTGTACCGCTATTTGTGCAGTTTCCACATCTCGTATTTCGCCAATAAGGATGACATCAGGGTCCTGTCGCAGTATTGCTCTTAGGCTTCGAGAGAAAGTCATGCCAATTTTTGAATGAACCTGTGTCTGAGAGATACCATCAATATCAAACTCGATAGGATCCTCGACAGTCATAATGTTCCTTTCACCTGAGTCTATTCCCATTAGAGCTGCATAGAGTGTGGTACTTTTGCCTGCACCCGTAGGGCCAACAATCAATATAATACCATGAGGCTTGAGCACCAGTTTTTGCATCAAGCCATAGTTTTTTGCTGACATATCTAAAGATTGTAAGTCCAACTTAATACTGCTTTTGTCCAGTAACCGCATAACTACGCGCTCACCATGATTTGACGGTAGAACAGACACGCGAACATCTAAAACGCGCCCGGCCAAATTCAGTGCAATACGTCCATCTTGGGGAATACGTTTCTCTGCAATATCTAATTTCGCCATAACTTTAATCCGAGAAACTAATAATAGTGCTACACTGTGTTTCAGTTCTAATATATTTTTTAATACCCCATCAATACGAAATCTGATAGCCAGTTTTTTTTCGAAAGATTCTATATGGATATCTGACGCTAAGTTTTTAATTGCTTCTGTTAAAATGGCATTGATTAGTCTTATTACTGGAGCCTCACTATCTGAGTCCAATAGGTCTTCACTGTCAGATAGTTCACTAGCAAATGAATAAATCGCGATCTCATCACTTATTGCATTCATTATTTTATGTGACTGCATTGAACTATTTTGATACGTGGCCGTCAGAGTATTATTAAACTCATCATCAGTAACAAAATCAAGGCCCATAGGTTGACAGGCGACTCTATTCCCTTCAAGTATTGCCTCAAGCGAAGCTGAATGGCGGCATATAATTTGATATCCATTTTCTACTGGGAGTAAGATAACACCATTATCTTTAGACCAATTCAATGTTAATGGTACTAACTTCTTCTCATCTTGGTTCATAACTCAATCCCTACGTCACGGTAAAACTCCCTTATATCCTTTTTAAGTTTATTGAAATCATCATGATTTCTTTTTTCTTCCCCTCCCTCCTTATAATACTTTAGAGCACTATTTATAAATGGCTTATTTGTATTCCCATGATTATATTCAGTGTATTTTTCTGCGGTCACCAAGTTATAGTCATTTGTTTCCCTGAGTATTGTTGGCTTAATGAATAAGATAAGGTTACTTTTTTCAATTTTCTCTTTTTTCTGCCTAAAAAAACCACCAATAAAAGGAATATCCCCCAAGATAGGGACTTTATTTACTGTTTTATTTATCTTTTTATCTAATAGCCCACCCACAACAACCGTCTCACCACTTTTTACCAAAACTGCATTATTAACGACTCTCTTGTTAAAAATAGAGCCTAAATTATTAGTAGTGACGTCAGAACCGTCAGCAATACTTGATACCTCCTGTCGGATTTCAAGAAGAACCGAATCACCTTTGTTTATCTGTGGTTTCACTTTCAACATGACACCAACATTTTGCCTTGAGATTGAGTTATAGACCCTATCTGTAGATGTTGTTTGTGTCGATGTCAGTACAGGAACCTCTTGACCCACATTAAACTCAGCCTCCATATTATCCAACGTGACAATACTCGGTGTTGCCAGAATATTATTATTTGAATTAGTTGCCAGGGTAGTAAATAAACCACTCCAGTTACCTTTATAAAAGCCTGCAGTTAATCCTGTAATTGCCATGGGCAGTAGACCATCACTATTATTTCTTGTCCTTCCTGAGTTTTGGATAAAGTTGACTCCACCAGAAAATTTATTTTCCCATTGTATGCCAAGGTTTAATCCCTCTCCATTTTGGGTCTCAACTATGATGGCCTCGACCAGGACTTGAGCTCGTCTGATATCTAACTTTTCGATAACCAAGTCTAACTCTCTCATCATTTTCGGTTCAGCTGTAATGACCAAAGCATTTGTTTGATCATATGCCTTGATGGCAATATTTCCACTCTGTTTCTTGCCTGTCGAGTTTGTTTTTTTGTTACTGAGAAAACCTTGGCCAATGCCAGTTAGCACCTCCAAAAGCTTCGATGCTTGAGCATATTTCATATATATAACTTTTGTGTTTCCATAACTATTCTGTTGATGGTCAAGCTCCTTTATCATTTTAATAGCTTTTTTTCTGATATGGCTATCACCACTCACCAATACAGAGTTAGTCCTATCATCAGCAATTATTCTTCCTAAATTGAATGGCTCTTGTTTGTTGGAAGTTGTTTGATTTATGATTTCATTGACTAGTTTAGTCACATCAACAGCATTAGCATGGTTCAATTTATAGTATTCAACATCTATATCTCCGGCTTGGTCGAATGTATTGATTATCGAGTACAAGCGGTTTACTACAGCAGCGCGTCCCGTAATTAATATAGTATTTGATGGCTCATAGTGAATAATATTACCAGATTCAGAATTATCATTTAACTGGCGCAATAGTGGGGCAAGACTCTTGGCAGAGATATGTTTAAGTGGGAATATTCTATTGATAAGTTCATCCCCATAAGTTTCCCCCGATTCTCTTAGTGTAGGAACAACTGAACCTTTAGCTCGTTTTGATGGTATTACCTTCAAGATATTATTAGGCATTTCCACTACGGTATATCCGTAAACATCGAGTACATTAAGAAAGAATTGATAGTATTTCTCTTGGTCTAATAGTTCATAACTACGGACGCTAACCAAACCTTGAACTTTAGG
>NZ_JAZGQE010000293.1:0-3246 GCF_048593885.1 Yersinia sp. 1252 StPb PI
TTTCAGTGGGCTAAGGTTTAAAATAGAAGTCCGTATTGGAAATTTAAAACCAGTAACCGAGCTTAACGATGTTATAGATGATTTAGTGCTAGCTAACACCCAGTTAATTTCATCGACATCATGGCGTATTACTGCACCGATGAGATATGGTATAAAACTACTAAAAAGTGCAAAGAAAAAAGTGGGTGTTCTTGTAAGAGAAGTTAGGTCTATAAATTATAGATTATCACTTTCTTTGCTTATTGAATCTATTCGAAAAGATGGCTTTAGTAAGACTTATAGAAAAGTAATAAAGAGATGTTCAGGTAATACTGCTAGTAGAGAATTGATAACCTATCAGGATTATTTACGGTATGAAATAAATCGTAATGCTACAGAAGTTGCTAAAATAGCTAAAAGTGTTGAAAAAGATCTTAAACCGAAAATATCTATAATTTTGCCAGTTTATAAAACGGATTTGAAATTCCTGAAAGAATGTATTGATTCTGTCTTTAGCCAGAGTTACGGCGAATGGGAACTGTGCATCTGCGATGATTTTTCTAATTCGACAGAAATAACGGCGTTTTTAGAAAGTTATACGACAGATCCTAGGTTTAAGTTTATTACAAATGAGAACAATGGTCATATTTCTGATTCATCGAATAAAGCATTGCAACTTGCTACTGGCCGCTATGTGGTGTTACTTGATCATGATGATCTCCTGCACAAGTATGCGCTCCACTATATTGCAGGAGTAATAACTGAACATCAGGATGTGGATATTATTTATACTGATGAAGATCATGTTACAGTCGATGGAGTTAGGAAATCACCGTTTTTCAAACCCGACTGGTCGCCGGTATTGCTTTATGGTCAAAACTATATCGGCCATATTACCTGTATTTCTAAAAAAGTAATCGATGAAGTTGGTGGTTTTAGATTAGGCTTAGAAGGTGCTCAGGACTATGATTTGGTGCTTAGAGCATCTACAAAAGCGCGCAGGGTAGTTCATATTCCACGAGTCTTATATCACTGGAGAGAGCATCCTCTTTCAACAGCAATGAATGCAGAGTCTAAACCCTATGCACATGACGCAGGGAAACAAGCCGTAGCTGACTTTCTAAGACAAAAATACCCTAATAATTTTGTGAAAGTAAACGATGGTGATAATTTGTTTACTTATGAGCCAGAATTTAGTGTCAATAACATTAAAAAAGTATCGATCATTATTCCTATTCGAGACAAAATAGAGCTGTTGATTGATCTCATACAAAGTATTGAGAAATACACGACTTGGCTACAATATGAAATTATCGTGATCGATAACGGTTCGTTAGAGTTGGCTACAAGTGATTATCTCAATAGCTTAGTTGAAAAAGGGAATTGCAAAGTTATTCGAGATGACAGTAAGTTCAACTGGTCAAAACTTAACAATGATGGTGCAAAGGTAGCAACGGGGGATGTGTTAATTTTCCTTAATAATGATACGCTTGTCATTACACCCAAGTGGATTGAGTATTTGGTCTCCTGGGCCGTTTTACCCGATGTTGCAGTTGTTGGGCCCCAGTTATTATACGAAGACGGAAGTTTACAACATGCAGGTGTTGTTGTTGGTATGTCCGGTTGGGCGGATCATGTATTTAAAGGTCAATCCAATGCTCATTCTGTTGGCCCGTTTGTCTCTCCAGCTATAAGTAGAAATGTATTGGCATTGACAGGTGCGTGTCATGTTATTGAGCGCCAAAAATTCAATCTCTTAGGGGGATATGACGAACTCTTTGAAATTTGCGGAAGTGATATCGAACTTTGTATTCGGGCACATAAGTTGGGTTATAGCAATGTCTACCTGGCTCAGGCAAAACTTTATCATTTAGAATCCAAAAGTCGTACAAGTTTTGTACCTGATTGCGATTTTAAGCGTTCTGCACAGATGTACGAGCCATATCGTAAACAAAGTTGTGATCCTTTTTATAATGTTAATTTAGATATGTTCAACACACAACCAAGCGTTAAAATATGATTAAGAAAATTATACGTAAATTATTATCAAATAGATTTATTTACAAAATTGCGAAGGATGCGCACGAGTCTTATAGAATTGAATCATCGTTAACGATCAACTATGAGGTGCCAGAAATAACGCCATTTAACTTTGTTAAAAGTGAATTTTCAGGTAAACGTATTAATTTACTTATTCCTGCACTTTCAGAAAAGCATGTCTTTGGTGGTATATCTACAGCATTACGTTTTTTTGATAAAGTTAGACTGGACTTTCCGATTGCAAGGATCATTGTAACTGATGAAGTTAGTGTTGAACTAAAAGAAAATCAGTTTTATTCGGATTGGAAGCTGAATGATTTATCCGCAGATGATATTAACAGTAATAGTATCGTTGTTTCCGGGAATAGGAGCTGTGCATCAATTGCAATATCTGAAAATGACTATTTTGTAACAACTGCATGGTGGACGACATATAATGCGTTTAAGATGATTGAATGGCAGAGTGCTATTTTTAATATATATGAGCGTAAACTTATATATTTCGTACAGGATTATGAACCTGGTTTTTATCCGTGGTCAACACGCTATGCGTTAGCAGAGTCTACATATCTAAACTCTAAAGCTACTATACCGGTATTTAACACTAAATTATTGAGCGATTTTTTTATTAAAAATGGATATTTTTATCCTCAAAGTTACTACTTTGAACCTATCATTAATCCTGTCCTTTCTGCTGCCCGAGACCAAAGAAAAAATGAGTGTCGAGAGAGAAAAATTTTGATCTATGGGCGGCCGGGGGTTGAACGGAATTTGTTTAACTTAATTGTTCAGAGTATCAGTATTTGGGCTGAGCTTTATCCAAAAGCAAAATATTGGAAAGTTTTTTCTGCAGGTGAGAAGCATCCTGATATTATTTTAAGCCACAAAGTTACTATTAACTCCTTAGGTAAACTAAACTTGGATGAATATGTACACCAACTGTCAACATCATCAATAGGAATTTCATTAATGCTTTCACCACATCCAAGTTACCCGCCACTTGAAATGGCTAGTTTTGGAATGAAAGTAATTACTAATTCTTATTCGAATAAAAAGTTATCAAAATTAAGTTCAAATATAGTTGAACCTGAAAATTTGACACCTGAAAAAATAGCAAATCTATTATCTCAACTCTGCGATGTTTTCGAAGAGAAACACGAAGTTATTTATGAGGAAAATTTATTCTCATCTTCAGGAATAGAATTTTCATTCATTAATGATATAACA
>NZ_JAZGQE010000294.1:0-3215 GCF_048593885.1 Yersinia sp. 1252 StPb PI
TCCGACTTGTATTGCCTAAGCTGTTAGCGTAGTTATCAACTGAGATTTATACCCGTCATCTTTCAAGTTGTAGGTGTGTTGGCTGTGCCCAATCGCCCGAATTACTTACTTATGTAAGCTCATCGGGATGATGAACCTCATCAGAGGCTCACCCTACGGGCCAGCGCTTGCCGCCTTCCTGCATCTTGAAATCTCTTGGGTATAGCATTTATCAGACCGTGGATTTTTGATCGATGATGAATCAATGAAGAATGAGAAAGCGGCAATAGGGATCACGGCTAATGATGAAAGAAAAATCAGTAACAAAAGAAAAACCCATGTCGTCTAACGATGAATACAAATATCCGGGTAATAGCATGAGTGAAGAGGAACTGCTCGCTCGCATTGCGTGGTTTTATTATCACGATGGCTTAACACAAGGGGATATTGGCGAACTGTTGGGGTTAACCCGGCTGAAGGTCTCCAGATTGCTGGAGAAAGGCCGCCAGTCTGGGGTTATTCGGGTACAGATTAATTCGCGCTATGAGGGTTGTCTGGAACTGGAAAACACCTTGCAACAGCATTTCGGCCTCAAGCATATCCGCATTCTGCCTTCTCTGGCTGATCTCAGTATCAGTAGCCGGTTGGGGATTGGCGCTGCACATTTATTGATGGCATTGATACAACCACAACAACTACTGGCAGTCGGCTTTGGTGAAACCACCATGTGTGCCTTACAGCATTTAAGCGGTTTTATCGCTTCGCAGCAGGTCAGACTGGTGACGCTTTCCGGTGGGGTTGGCTCTTATATGACCGGTATTGGCCAGTTGGATGCCGCTTGTCAGGTCAGCATTATTCCTGCGCCGTTGCGTGCTTCCAGTGCCACAGTGGCGGAAACATTCCGTCAGGAAAACAGTGTGCGCGATGTGATGCTAGCCGCCCGAGCGGCTGATGTTGCCGTGGTGGGTATCGGTTCGGTCAATCAGCAAAAAGAGGCCACCATTTTACGCTCCGGCTATATCGGTGAAGGCGAACAACTGATGTTCAGTCGCAAGGGGGCGGTCGGCGATATCCTTGGCTACTTTATGCAAGCCGATGGCGCATTGGTGCCGGATATGCAGATTCACCAGGAGCTGATTGGCGTCTCACTGGCAGATCTGACCAACATCCCGACAGTGATTGGTGTCGCCGGTGGCATTGAAAAATCAGAAGCGATTGTGGCTGCACTGCGCGGAAAATACGTGAATGCATTAGTGACGGATGAGCTGACAGCAAGATCAATCATCAAATTGATTTAATTGGTTATTTTACTTGCCAGCTTAGGCTTGCGCAGGGGTTCAAGAATTACGCCAATAGTTTTGGTTATTCTTTTGAGAAAAAAGCAGTAGAGGACAGGTTTATTCATAAATTCATATAAAACAGAGGATAGCGTAATGAGTCAATTCTCTACGACCACATCGGCTGAATACCTGATGGCGCTGGATGCCGGCACCGGCAGTGTCCGGGCTGTCATATTTGATCTTAACGGTAATCAGATAGCGGCCGGACAGGCTGAGTGGCTACATTTGCCAGTACCTGATGTCCCAGGGTCGATGGAGTTTGATTTAGCGACTAACTGGAAGTTGGCCTGCCAGTGTATCCGCCAAGCATTGCATCAGGCTAAGCTACCGGCGAGTGCTATTCGCGCCGTGGCTGCCTGCTCAATGCGCGAAGGTATTGTGCTTTATGATCGCAGTGGCAAACCTATTTGGGCGTGTGCCAATGTGGATGCCCGTGCCAGCCGTGAAGTCAGTGAGCTTAAAGAGCTGCATAATGATGGGTTTGAATTCGAGGTTTATCAATGTTCAGGCCAAACTCTGGCACTGAGTGCTATGCCTCGGTTACTGTGGCTGGCGCATTACCGCCCGGATATCTATCGCCAGGCGGGTACATTAACCATGATAAGCGACTGGCTAGCCAATATGCTCAGTGGCGAACTGGCGGTTGATCCTTCGAATGCAGGAACCACCGGCATGCTGGATTTAGTCACCCGTAACTGGCAACCGAGCTTGCTGGAGATGGCTGGACTACGTGCTGATATTTTATCGCCGGTCAAAGAAACCGGAACACTGCTAGGCCATGTCACAGCACAAGCCGCAGAAGAGAGTGGTCTGTTGGTGGGAACGCCAGTGGTGATGGGCGGTGGTGATGTACAATTAGGTTGTTTGGGGTTGGGGGTCGTTCAACCGGGTCAGACCGCAGTATTGGGCGGCACCTTCTGGCAGCAGGTGGTTAATTTGCCTAAGCCGATTACCGATCCGAATATGAATACGCGTATTAACCCTCATGTTATTCCCGGTATGGTACAGGCTGAATCCATCAGTTTCTTTACCGGCCTGACCATGCGCTGGTTCCGTGATGCATTTTGCGCCGAAGAGAAATTACTGGCGCAGCGGCTGGGTATCGATACCTACAGTTTATTGGAGGATATGGCCGCCCGCGTACCGGCAGGGGCATACGGCATCATGCCGATTTTCTCCGATGTAATGCGCTTCAAATCCTGGTATCACGCCGCACCTTCCTTTATTAACCTTTCACTTGATCCAGAAAAATGCAACAAAGCTACCCTGTTCCGTGCTCTGGAAGAGAATGCCGCGATAGTCTCGGCCTGTAACTTAGCGCAAATTGCTGAGTTCTCCGGCGTCAAAGCAGCCTCAGTGGTATTTGCAGGCGGAGGTTCAAAAGGGAAACTGTGGAGCCAAATTTTGGCCGATGTGACCGGGGTTCCTGTCCGAGTACCAGTTGTCAAAGAAGCCACGGCTCTCGGTTGTGCTATCGCCGCGGGTGTGGGGGTCGGGCTGTATGACACGCTAGATAAAACCGGTGAGCGGCTAGTGCGCTGGGAGCGGGAATACACCCCGAACACCGAGCATCAGGCACTGTATCAAGCCGCAAAAGTAAACTGGCAAGCAGTATATACCGATCAGTTGTCGCTGGTGGATAGCGGGTTGACGACTTCCCTATGGAAAGCGCCTGGCCTCTAAAATTGGCTATCTTACTTGCCAGCTTGAGCTTCGGGGCAGTGCTCGCCGCCGTCACGTACTGCGTGTACGCTCCATTGGCTGTGCGCTGTCCACACTCAATCTGCCTGCGCCGATAACGCCAATTTCTTCTGATAATTATCTTACTTGCCAGCTTGAGCTTCGGGGCAGTGCTCGCCGCCGTCACGTACTGCGTGTACGCTCCATTGGCTGTGC
>NZ_JAZGQE010000295.1:0-3182 GCF_048593885.1 Yersinia sp. 1252 StPb PI
ATCGAAGATGATGCCAAAAAAACCAATAGATGAAAGTGATCTTTTGATTGATTATAAAGCTCAACAGTGTGCTTCATTCTATCGTGGGCTTGAATTGCTTGGAAATGCTAAAGAACTTTTAGAGCAAGCTAAGTTGAATGATGACAAAGTCACAATACAAGCGGCGCTGGTTTATATCAGGGTGTACTCAATGAATTTATCAGGTTTTTTTGATGCATTTAAAGAAGATGCTGATGCTTTATTGAGAGCTTCAGATTGGCCTAATATACCAGAAGATTATAAGATACCGGAGCACTACAATTCTCCTATTAAGTAAAACAGATCCCAGCCAACTGGCCGGGATCTTTGCTTCTAAACCCTAAAAACTTCCCCTTCACGCCGATGCAATCGGAGCACATCGGGCGCGGCGGTCACTTCCAGTTGTTCCGCGTCGGTTATGCCAGACGCAGTAAGCCAGTCGCCAGCGATCACCAACTCGCCGTCTCCCATACCCAATCTGCCCCTAAATCTTGGCGGTCTTGGCTGACCTCGCACAGCGCTTCCCAGGTGGCTTCGTCAGTGGCGACAGTGAGCAAGAGCGTGTGATGCTGGCGTGTCAGTTGTAACGAGGTGCCACAGGTAAAACCGAGTGTCGCCAGCGTATCGCCTGTCAATATCAGTTCCGGGATCGGTTCGGGGGTAAAGGTGATGTTCATGCGGCACTGCGCGGCAAAGCGAGAGCGAATCTCACCTGTTCGAGCAGAAAAAATCCGGCCTGATGACCACCGGCGGTATTGGTATCACGGTGGGCAGCAACAGCACCAACGTCACCGACAGCGGTAAATCGATTTCTACTGTCGGCAGCACGGTGGGCAGCGTACTGGGCAATGTCAGCATGACCGCCGGTGAAGACCTGACGGTGCAAGGCTCCGAGGTGTTAGCCGGTAAAGACATCAGTCTGACCGGTAAAAACGTCGCTATTTTGGCGGCGGAGAATCAAAGCAGCCAGACCCATACCGTTGAGCAAAAAAGTAGCGGCCTGACACTGGCACTGTCTGGCGCGGTTGGCTCTGCCAACCTGAGCATCAGTAAAGATAAGCTGCACAGCAATTATGACTCAGTACAGGAGCAGACCGGTATTTTTGCAGGCTCTGGCGGCTTTGATATCACCGTGGGTGAACACACTCAGCTCGATGGCGCAGTGATTGCCAGCACCGCGGACAAGAGCAAAAACAGTCTGGATACCGGCACGCTCGGCTTCAGTGACATTGAAAATAAAGCCGATTTCAAGGCTGAACATCAGGGCGGTAGCCTGAGTACCGGTGGTCCGGTGGGGTCTGACCTGCTGAGCAATCTGGGCGGCGTGGTGCTGTCGGGTCTGGGTAATGACGGCCATGCCGAAGGTACCACGCAGGCAGCGGTCAGTGAGGGTACCATCACCATCCGTGATACCGATAAACAACAGCAGAATGTCGATGACCTGAGCCGCGACACCGACAATGCCAATGGCAGCATCAATCCTATCTTTGATAAAGAGAAAGAGCAGAACCGCCTGAAAGAAGCACAGCTGATTGGCGAGATAGGGGGTCAGGCAATGGATATTGCGCGGACGCAGGGAGATATCCTCGGGCTTGAGGAAGCTTTGAAACGCCATCCTGAGTTGAAAGGCGATGCGGAAGCCTTGCGTGAGACAAAAGAATACAAAGCCGAAATGCAAAAATACGGCACCGGCAGTGCACTGCAACAAGGTCTTCAGGCCGCAACGGCAGCCATACAGGGCCTGGCCGGTGGTGATATGGCGAAAGCGCTGGCAGGCGCCTCAGCCCCGTATCTGGCTGAAGTCATTCACAATATGACAACCGATGCCAACGGCAAGGTCAACACTGAAGCCAACCTAATGGCCCATGCGGTACTGGGTGCGGTCGTGGCGCAGATAAACGGCAACACAGTGCGCTGGCGGGCGCTTCGGGTGCAGCGATGGGTGAGTATATCGCCCAACAGATGTATCCTGATATCAAACGTGAAGACTTGACAGAAGAGCAACGACAAACCATCAGCGCATTGGGTACACTGGCAGCAGGATTGGCCGGTGGCTTAACCGGTGACAGCACCGCTGACGCGGTTGCCGGGGCGCAGGCTGGGAAGAATGCGGTTGAGAATAACTTCCTGAGCGGTCTGGAAGGGTTTGGTCAAGGCATGATTAGCGCTGGTCAGGCCACCTCTACCCTAGGGCAGTTTATGGCACAGAACGGTGCGACAACCGCAGAGATAGCGCAAGCACAAAGCGACCTGGCGAAAGGCCTGGGAACCGGTTCACCACAACCTACGAGTGAGCTGGTTAAAATATGGGCGTTATTAATGAGTACTGCTGCCACCATGGGAACAGGGACGGCTACCGGAGCTGGGGCAATGGTTACTGGTAGTGTGATCAGTGGCGCAGCTAATGTCAGTACACAGCTCACAGTGAACGGTGACAAGCCATTTAGTTATACCGACGCATTGATAGCGATAGGTGCGGGGGCGCTGACACAGGGGAAAGGTCCGGTATTAACTGGGGGCATCAGTGTTGGTGGCGCTTATGTTGGTAGCACTATTAAAGGTGAAGATCCGACAAATGCAATGACCGGTGCAGGATTTGGTTCGGCCGCAGGGGCGGCGGGCGGTAAAGTTGTAGCAGATAAACTGAAACCCATAATATCAAATGGAGCAGCAGAAACTATTGGTAACATAGGTGGTTCACTTGCTGGAGAAATAGTTGACAACAAGGTTCAGGATAAACTTAATGAGCCTGGAGATAAGAAATGAAAATCCAGACTGTTGGGATAAAGTTGCTTGCTATTTTAATTTGCTATTGTGTTTTTATACTCACAGGCATTGCATTGTTAGCATGTCTATGTGCGACATTTTTAGTCTTTATAAAAAATGGAACGTTTATCTTTAGTTGGGAAGATGATGTTGTTTATTCTATTAAAGTCGGTCTAGCAGCAGGAATTCCTACGGGTATAGGTATCTGGTTTATGTCCTGGATGAAAACTCGCAAAGAAAAGGTCTCTCCACCGAAAGGGTAGCCTCGTCATCCCCCAACCCCGGTTGTTTACCGAGGTTAGGAGGCAATATTCTAGGTCTCACATCGAATGTGGGGTGATTAAGTGGCCTTGCACAGTATTAGAGAAGATATTTATCTCTAGGAGATGGATATTGGG
>NZ_JAZGQE010000296.1:0-3157 GCF_048593885.1 Yersinia sp. 1252 StPb PI
AATAACTGTTAAATAATATATTCGGATGTATATGAAAAGATATCTGCTATTACTTGGGGTGTTGGCATTAATGCCATCGTTTGCACAGGCAGACGTATCACTTGACATCAATATACCCGGAGTCAGCTTACATCTAGGTGATCAGGACAACCGTGGCTATTACTGGGATGGTTATGATTGGCGTCCGCCACAGTGGTGGCATGAACATCGTGGTGGCCATATTGGTGATCGCAATGACCGTGGCTATTATTGGGACGGGGGGCGTTGGCAACATCCACAACCGCAGGATGGCCATAACCCGTTCCGTGGGCAGCAAGGTAGTCAACGCCATAATGAACGCAGCGATTACGGTAATTCGCCACAGCACAATAATGGCAGTGAGAATAATGGGCGCGGCCAGCCAGTGAATAATAGCCGACAGGGTAGTGGTGCTAAGCAAGGTGGGCCAAATAATAACGATAATCATGATGGTCAGCCACTCTACCCATCGCAAAATAAGGGCCATCGTTGACAGTAAGTAACCGATGAATGCAGGCTTTGTCGCTAAAATCATCGACAGAGTTTGCGTTCTCAGCCATAAAAAAGTCTTATTCTTCATGCAAAACTTCCCCTTATCGCGTTAACCCCCTACTATCTGTAGCCTAGCTATGGGTATCAGCCCCTAATATTTATGAGACATCTTCAGGTTAATCCTGAGGCAGCGACCGAGGATGTAATGCAGACCAGTCAGTTATTTACTGCGCTTCAACAGCGGCAACAACAACGTGATCACCGTTACCTCAAGGGATTGGTGGTGATACTTTTTTTTGCGCTGGTAGTCAGCTTGTGTGCTGGAGATGCGTGGATTTGGCCCACTCAGTGGTTCGGTGAAAGCGGGCAATTATTCGTCTGGCAGTTGCGCTTGCCCCGAGCCTTAGCCGTAATGATGGTTGGTGCAAGTCTTGCTGTTGCGGGTGCTGTAATGCAGGCATTGTTTGAAAATCCATTAGCCGAACCCGGTCTGTTGGGGGTGGCGAATGGTGCAGGTGTTGCATTAGTTATGGCGGTCTTGTTAGGGCACGGGTTATTACCGATCTGGTTTTTAAGTGGCTGTGCTATTGCTGGAGCCTTACTTATGACGGTGCTGCTGTTAGGTTTCGCTCGCCGGCGTTTGTTGACTAACGCTCGTCTGTTACTGGTTGGTGTTGCATTGGGGATCGTTTGCAGCGCGGTGATGACATGGGCTGTTTATTTCAGTACCAGCTTGGATTTACGCCAGTTGATGTATTGGATGATGGGGGGATTCAGCGGCATAGATTGGCGACAGCAGGGATTGGTCGTAGCATTGGTGCCGATCGTGGTATGGCTTTGTTGCCAGGGGCGAGTGCTCAATTTTATGTCATTGGGTGAGCAGCAAGCCAGGCAGTTGGGGATCCCACTCCATTTATGGCGGAATTTATTAGTACTGGCTATAGGATTGCTGGTAGGTATTAGTGTTGCTCTGGCTGGTGTTATCAGCTTTATTGGCCTGGTTATTCCCCATATCTTGCGATTGACCGGTTTAACTGACCAACGCCATCTGCTAAGCGGATGTGCACTAGCTGGCGCTGGAATACTGTTGTTTGCGGATGTTATCGCACGTATCGCTCTATTTTCGGCTGAGCTGCCCATTGGTGTGGTGACCGCAACGTTGGGTTCGCCATTATTTATCTGGTTGCTGACACGAGTGAAAAGTGTAAAGTGATCGGCCTTACACCTATTGATACTCTTGTAAGTTCATCTGTATATCATCGCTGAATAAGGATCCTTCCTGATGAGTAATCCAATTTATTCCATTCCTGTTAAAACCATTGAAAGTGAATCTATTCTGCTGGAAAAGTATAAAGGCTCAGTGCTGTTGGTGGTTAATGTGGCTTCTCAGTGTGGTCTGACTAAGCAGTATGAAGGGCGTGAAAACCTCTATAAAACATATCATCAGCAAGGTTTTGAAGTCTTAGGTTTTCCGAGTAATGAATTTGCGGGGCAGGAGCCTGGCAGTGATGAAGAGATCCAAGCTTTCTGCCGTGGCACATTTGGGGTTGAATTTCCGATGTTTAGTAAAATTGAGGTTAATGGCCCGCAACGGCACCCTTTGTACCAGCAATTGATTGCGGCTAAGCCTGTCGCAATAAAACCGGAAGGGAGCGAATTTTATCAACGGTTAGCCAGTAAGGGGCGTGAGCCAAAGCAACCGGGTGATATTCTGTGGAATTTTGAGAAATTCCTGGTTAGTCGTGAGGGCGAAGTCCTTGAGCGTTTTGCTCCCGATATGGCACCAGAAGATTCGATTCTAATCAGTGCAATTACTCAAGCGTTAGCCACCAAATAATTTACCGACAACAGGTTTATTTTGATGCTTTTGCAACTCAGCAATGTCCATGTCGAAACCCGCCTTGCGCCTTTTTCTGCCCAGGTGGCTGCTGGGTTGCAAATTCATTTGATAGGTCCAAATGGTGCCGGGAAAAGTACTCTGTTGGCCGCTCTGGCAGGCTTGTTGCCTGCTCGTGGTGATATTTTACTGGCCGGGCAACCACTGCCCATCTATGCAGGGCACGACTTGGCCCGTTCACGAGCCTATCTAAGTCAACAGCAATCGGCTCTGA
This sequence comes from Yersinia sp. 1252 StPb PI, assembly GCF_048593885.1. Lineage (NCBI taxonomy): Bacteria > Pseudomonadati > Pseudomonadota > Gammaproteobacteria > Enterobacterales > Yersiniaceae > Yersinia > Yersinia sp. 1252 StPb PI. The sequence goes on from NZ_JAZGQE010000296.1 coordinate 2,622, forward strand.
CTCTAATGCCGGTTTTCCAATATCTGGCTCTGTATCAGCCAGCCGGTGCCGCTTTGGATGCTGTAGCGGCAACGATTGGTTATCTCTGTAAAAAATTACGATTAACCGATAAATTGCCAAGAATGTTATCGCAACTTTCAGGCGGCGAGTGGCAGCGTGTTCGGCTCGCGGCGGTATTCTTGCAAGTTTGGCCGGATATCAACGCTGACAGCAAGCTGCTATTACTTGATGAACCCTATACCGGGCTTGATGTGGCGCAAAAAGTGGCACTTGATAGTCTGCTTGCTGAGTTTTGTGCGGCTGGGCGCAGTGCTATCATTAGTGCTCATGACCTTAACCATACCTTGCAACAGGCTGATCAGGTTTGGTTAATGTCTAAAGGGGACGTGCTTGCACAGGGTGGGGCTAAACAGGTAATGGAGGCAGATATTTTATCTGATGTGTTCGAAGTGGAGTTTCAAATACATAGTTTTGATGGCCAGAATTGGATTATTACAAAAAGCATATGATGCTTACATTTAGCTACTAAGTTTATT
>NZ_JAZGQE010000297.1:0-3071 GCF_048593885.1 Yersinia sp. 1252 StPb PI
GTATGAAGTATGAAATTTTGGGTGTTAATAGTTTACAAGATTTTTGGCTTGGAGTGTTTTTCTAAGCCTTAAATTGGGCTAATAGTGTGACAATCTACCCTCAATATATTGAACGGTGTGTGACATATTGCCTTGAGCAACCAGGATTTCTGGATGACTGTGACATATGACCCTCACTCTGGTGAGCTATGTTAGATAATTGCTATATGTGCTGGTCTTTCATGGGGAAAAAAAAACTGCCGACGTACACATGGAGGGTTATTTGTCACACTTCAGTGTAGGAAAATACGATGTGAGTCGTCATACGACCTGATTTTTTTTCAATATAATCAAGACTTATTGGCGTTCGTTTATTGATCTCTTCGACAATTGGATTGAGGAATCGGCGCCTGAAATCAGGCATTCGTGTATAGCTCTGTGGCAATTGATAGCGTTCAATCATCCATTTCACCCCCAGAATAGCGACCCCGGTCCCATCACTTCTTCTGTATTGGCATAATGACTCATAGAGTCGCATGGCATAGGGGCTGGTGATCTCTTTCGTTTCACCGAGACGAAACTGCGTAAATCGATTTTGTAAACCGATAAAGAAGGGAATGAGATACGGGTTTAAATGTACGCTGTACACGCCCCGAGCCGGACTGTGCGCACGCTTAATAAACCATGGATAGGACTCATAGCCTTTTTCATCCCCAAAATCCTCCTCAGGTCTATAGAACGTGACCTCTTTTCCGACAAAGTTTTTCAATGCATTACGAATATCTTTGCTGGCTTCCGCTGATGTTAAATTGAATATCTCGGCGTATTTTGACACGGCAATTTCACAGATGCCGTTATGCTGATCAATTCCTTGGACACTGTCCACTTTTCGGATCTGGTCAACAAAAAGATAAAGCATACGTTTCTGGTCTCGAGACAGGCTGTATGCGGCTTCGGTCAGTTCATTGGATTGAACGATACGTTGGCCAACTTTACGGGGCTTATTTTTTAATTCAGGCGCCATACCCATCTTTATCTCTGTGATAACTGTGACATGTCTGGATGTTGTCACGGGTGTGAGTCTCTGTCAAATTCCTGTGAATAAAGTCTATTCGTCAGGGCAATTTGTCACGGTTTTCAGGGCAAATTGTCACGATTTAACCCTGTGTTGAGGGTGATATGTCACGGAATGAGGGTGATTTGTCACGCTGGTTCTGCTGAGAGCCCCGTAATATAAGGCCTTGGAGTACCTCTAAAAAGGTTTAAAAAGGATCTTAAAAAGATCTATTAAAAATAAGCAGTGTATATGTGTGTAAGTCGCGATTTAGGCAAGAAAAATACAATAAAGATGTCGCTATCCGGCGAAGCCGGATGCTTCTCTCTTATTCGCTTCGCTTTTATGCTTCCTCCCTATGGCTACGCCTTCGGGCAATACAACATGACGACTTCAACATCACCATATATCCCTTAACAATAATGTCCAAAAGCAAATCCTATTTAAACTTTAAAACCTTCTCCGAAAGATCTCTGTAAATCCTGACTTACAGCCCCCTAAGCGCTGCCAGCAAGCTGTCCGCACTAAGGCCCCGATACATCGCGGCTATGCCGCGCTAACGGGGTTAAAAGGGCTTATATCACTCCTTCATTGGTAGTCAGTCCGCAAGGCTTAGCAGGGCGAAGGGGGGGGTTAGGATCTTTGATGATCCTCTACCGGCTTACGCCGGGTTTCAGCGGATTCGCTTCTGTGACACATGTTTCTTCAGATCACCGCTTTACATGCGCTAAGCGCATAAAGTCAGTGCTTCGATGGCGTTAAGGTGCTCTATCTGCGATAAATACGTTCAGATGAGCAATGAGGTTCTGCCCTAAAATGACCGTTCATCTATTTATTCTCGTTGTTTTCAGTCATGTCTTTTGTCTTCTTCACTATACGTATTACGGTTCGGTATGGAACCCCGCATAATCTGGCCGTATCGCGGATGCTCTGCTTGTTTTTAATCCTCAACTCAATAATCTTGTTGTGCAACTGCCGGTCAGCTTGTCGTCCCCTAAATTTCCCAGCCACTCTGGCTTTGGTTACCCCCTCTTCCTGACGCAGGCGTCATACTTTTACTGACTGCATTAATCTGGGAGTAACATCACATGAACAAGATCAGAGTTGTTGGTATCGATATCGCCAAATCTGTTTTCCAGGTATGTGTCTGGATGGTTGATAGCTCTGTTGCCTGGAACAGAAAAATATTGCGTCAGAAATTGCTGGATACGCTTCGCCAGTTTGAACCGGGTACTTTACTTGCTATGGAGGCCTGTTCAACCTCTCATTTCTGGGGGCGAACACTCAGTTCTATGGGATATAGCGTAAGACTTATGCCATGCCCCGCATGTGTGAAAGCGTTTGTCAGAAGCCAGAAGAGCGATGCACTGGCAATCTGCGAAACAGCATGCCGCCAAGGCATTCACTTTGTACCGGTCAAAACCACGTAACAGCAGGATATCAAAGCGCTGCGGAATACCTGTCAACTCATGGTTGAGCAGAGAACCACGCTGGCTAACCAACTTCGTTCTCTGCTCGCTGAATATGGCCTCATTATTCCTGTCGGGATCCAGCGTCTTCAGCAGCAATTACCAGAACTTATTGAAGATGCGTCTAATGACCTGACATTCACGCTTCGCCGTTACTTTATTCATTGCGGGAAGATATGCAGGCCCTGAATTAACGGATCACGTGTCTGGATAGCGAAATTGCTGCGGCATTTATCAGTGAGGTGGATGCAGTACAGTTCTCTAGTGGTAGAGAATTATCCGTCTGGTGCGGTCTTGTTCCACGGCAGCATAGTTCGGGAGGAAAACAAATATTGTCCTCTGTGACAAAAAATGGCAATCGTAGCCTGAGAACATTAGTCATCCATGGTGCGGGTAACTTTACCTACTTATAACGCCGGATATATGGCCGTAAACAGTATCGAACCAGTACTTGCAACACACGGGGCGTCCATATATGATCAATTAAAACTGGTCACTGTATTAGACTGTTCATAGAATAGTCGCTCTAATTCATTTGATGTTAAGCTACATAACCGCCATTTTGTTTT
>NZ_JAZGQE010000298.1:0-3040 GCF_048593885.1 Yersinia sp. 1252 StPb PI
ACATGTTTTTTTTGTGATGGCTATTTTGCCAAGCCAAATCACAAATACCATCTGTTGGCTGAAAACCAACAGGAGCCTCTAATAATAAAGAGCGAATATATTCATAATCAAAGTCATTACAAGCACTTTCAATTGTACTGAGTAATACATTTAGTTTATCCCATTCAAGCATCACCTCAGTAGCAGTCATAATTCGGGGATGATAGGTATTTTGTACCGACTCTCCAATCAATAGCTCTTCGTATAATTTTTCACCTGGGCGCAAACCTGAAATTTCTATCGCAATATCACCATCAGGGTTTTCATCACTCTTAACTGAAAGCCCAGAAAGGTTGATCATGCGCTTAGCCAAGTCGATAATCTTAACAGGATCTCCCATATCTAAGACAAACACATCGCCTCCTTGCCCCATTGCCCCAGCTTGAATAACCAGTTGTGCCGCTTCGGGGATAGTCATAAAGTAGCGGATAATATCTTTATGGGTGAGCGTGATTGGCCCCCCTTCAGCGATTTGTTTCTTAAATAGCGGAACAACAGAACCAGAGGAACCTAGAACATTGCCAAAACGTACCATGCAGAATTTTGTATGACATTGCTCATTAGATAATGCCTGCAATACAAGTTCAGCCATTCTCTTGGTGGCCCCCATGGTATTGGTTGGCCGCACCGCTTTATCAGTCGATATTAAAACAAACTTTTCGACTCCCGACTTAATGGCTGCCTTTGCACAAAATAGAGTACCAAATATGTTATTTCTCACACCTTCAATAACATTATTCTCAACCAGTGGAACATGCTTATAAGCGGCAGCATGGTAGACAGTATTCACTTGAAAGTTAGTCATTACTTGCACTAGTCTACTTTCATTTTGAACTGAACCGAGTAATGCGACAAATTCCGAATCAATTTTATGGTTCCTGCATATTGCCGCTATATCATTTTCAATAGAATAAAGAGAGAATTCAGAGACATCAAAAAGAACCAATAATTGTGGTTTTTCAATAATTATTTGGCGACACAATTCAGACCCAATTGAACCGCCAGCACCGGTTACCATAACGACCTTGCCAGTGATATTTTTGGCTAATAACTTTTCATCAGGTACAACTGGATCACGCCCCAATAATTCCTCAATTGAGACTTTCTTTAAACTGCTGATTTGTGCTCGGCCTTCAACTAAGTCCGACATCCCAGGGATAGATAAGACTTCACAAGAAAGATTTTCTAGCTTACCAACCACAGCTTTACGCTGGCTTTGGCTAACACTTGGCATTGCAAGTAAGATTTTTTTAATACCGTAACGACCTATCAAATACTCAAGTTTCTCTGAAGGATAAACAGTAACTCCATGAATAACTGCTTTGTGTAATTTAGGATTATCATCAACAAACGCAATAGGAAAATATTCACTAGCTTGCATTAAAGCAGGCAACAGTTGCCGACCAGAAGCACCTGCGCCATAAATAACAACAGGAATTTGTCCTCTAACACCATAGTTCAGTAACATACGGAAGAACAACCGAGAACCACAAATAAGGACTAGCGAGAATACAAAGAACATGACTGATACTGTTCTTGGCAAGTAGACACCTAAGAAGTAGGAACCAAAAACAAGTAAACCCGTAGAAAGTATTACACCGACTAACACGGTAGTGACAATTTTCGCACTGACATAGCGAAGTACAGTACGGTACAACCCGAGTCGGATAAAGACTAAAAGCGTTGGCGGTATAATTACGGCCAGTGCAACCCATTGTTCAATGCTGCTAAATGGACTATCAACATCCAGACGAACCCAAAAAGCGCCCCAATATGCTAACCCGATGAGAGTAGCATCTAATAACAACATAATAATTCTTTTAACAATTCTTGGTAAAGATAATAGAAATACGAGAAACATATAATACCTAATCCCAAGCCAGAAAACGTAATTCAAACCAATGACTATTTAAGCATATTTAGTCAGAATTAAAATAAAACGTAACTGACTTAATTGTTTTTCACACCCGCATCAAGCTTATAATCCAAATATATAATTGGAACATAGGCAATAATCAAAGCAACCATTGGATTAATGGTATTTAGTCCGACGAGCAATGCAATAGGGAATAACCAAACAATATTTATAACGATAGCAGATAATGTAACTGGTAAATGTCTTTTAAATCTTCTGGATGCAATCTGGTAACCATGACTTCGATGAGCTTCATAAACTTTAAAACCACCCAAAATTCTACGAATGAGAGTCCATGTTGCATCGACAATAAATAAACCCAACAGGATCAACCAACAGAAGAAAAATTTTGATTCTATCCAACCGGCACTTATCGCTAGAGAGCCTATGATTAATCCCAGAAAACCACTACCTGCGTCTCCCATAAATATCTTTGCAGGAGGGAAATTCCATAATAAAAACCCTAAGACAGTCACCGCCAGCAACCAAAGAACCAGATAGTTATCTAAGCCAACTTTATCACCACTAATTATATAGATCACGATCGCACCAAGACTGACCATTACAGCTTGAGCACTCGCCAAACCATCAATACCATCCATGAAATTATAGAGATTAAGCATCCATACCAAAAATAGCAGGCCCAAAATGTTACCGACAATACCCAAATCGATTATTGTCCCAAAAATAGTTAATGGCGGGAAACCGCCTAGACAAAACAATAAAAATGCTGCTGAAGAAAAATGTGCAATGAGACGCCAACGAGCAGCAATATGCCCGTGGTCATCCCAAAATCCGACTATAGCAATTACCCCACCAGAGACAATTAACCCGACAGTCGTAAGAGTCGTTAAATAACCTTGAAAATAAAAAATCGCTAAGCCGATTAAAAAACTTATAACAATAGCAACACCACCACCTCTTGGAGTTGGAGTTACATGTGAACTACGTGAGTTAGGAGTATCAATAATATTATTTTTAAAGGCGTAAATTCGTAATAAATACGTTAGCACAAATGACACAATCAGAAAAAAAAGTAGTAATAACATTACAGTTGGCATATACCCCCCAAAAAAACTGCATAGC
>NZ_JAZGQE010000299.1:0-2970 GCF_048593885.1 Yersinia sp. 1252 StPb PI
GCTTCGGGGCAGTGCTCGCCGCCGTCACGTACTGCGTGTACGCTCCATTGGCTGTGCGCTGTCCACACTCAATCTGCTTGCGCCGATAACGCCAATTTCTTCTGATAATTATCTTACTTGCCAGCTTGAGTTTCGGGGCAGAATGATCATTACAATCATTCGTGGCTTTATAGAGTTAAGTAAGAAAGATATTTCAAGTAAGTGACTGGGGTGAGCGAGGGCAGCCAACGCACATGCAGCTTGCAGTATGACGGATATAAAAGAATTGCCATGCAGCAAACACTTGGATAGCATTATTGCCCCCCTTCGTTGCCGATGATGGCGCATCCTATGATGAATACATCAAATAAGACAGAATCACCTGCCGGGCAACCTTCTGCTCTTGTTGCTACCGCCCAACAGCGAGCATTTAACCTGCCAGATACACTGCGGGACAAAAGTAACGTTCAGCGTATTTTAGTGATTAAATTACGCCATTTCGGCGATGTTTTACTCACTACGCCACTACTGAGTACCTTAAAAGCCAACTACCCACAAGCAAAAATCGACGTGCTGCTGTATGGCGGAACGCAAGATATGCTGCGGGAGAACAAAACGGTCAATCATGCATTTATTGTTGACCGTGGCCTCAAGCATGCGGGTCTAAAGGCCCAAATCAGTGGCGAAAAAGCGCTGTTTAATGCATTGAAAGAACACCATTATGATCTGATTCTCAATTTATCCGATCAATGGCGAGCCGCAGCGTATTGTCGTTTATTAAAACCTGGCTTCAGTATTGGTTTCCATTATCCCAAACGCGATACCTGGCTATGGCGCTATTGTCATTCTACATTGGTTGATATCCCCAATGCGGCCAAAAGGCATACCGTACTCAATAATCTGGATATTCTCGCACCACTACAACTGACGGATATTATTACTGATGTTACCATGTCTTATGGTGTGCACGATGTTGAACGGGTACAGAAATTGTGCCAACAACGCCATATCAATGACTATATATTGATCCAACCTTCTGCTCGCTGGAAGTTCAAAACATGGGCCAGTGAATCATTTAGCCAACTGGTAAATCATCTCACTGAGCAAGGTGAAACCATTCTACTTACCGGCGGCAAAGATCAGGCTGAATTGGATTATATTGCTGAGATCATCGCCGGATGCACACAACCCGAGAAGGTGGTTAATTTGTCTGGCCTGCTGGCGCTACCGGAACTGGCAGTATTTATTGATAACGCTAAGCTCTTTATTGGCGTAGATTCCGTGGCAATGCATATGGCCGCAGCCTTACAAACACCCGCAGTGGTCCTCTTTGGCCCCAGTAATCTTAACCAATGGCATCCGTGGCAGGCTCCACACACGCTGTTATGGGCCGGGCATTACCGCACGTTGCCACACCCTAATGAGATAGATACTGACACTACCGATCGGTATTTGAACGCCATTCCGGTGAGCGAAGTTATCAGTGCTGTTGATGCGTGGCGCGCTCAAAGCCATTAACGGGGGCACATCAGTAACCTTATTTTCCGCTAACCAGCTTAAGCTGAGAGAATTATGACAATCCCATCGACTTCTTCACCGGCCGCTTTCACGGTCAACCGTCGCAGTGAAATGCTGGGTGGTATTGCAGCATTGCTGCTAGGTATCTCCTTACCGACATCCAACCCACTGATCAATATCTCACTGGTTTTAATCCTGATCTGTTTGATAATGAATCGCAACACATTGCAATTCAAACCATTACTGACGAATCCGTTGGTTTACCTGCCTGCTGCGATGTTTGCATTGTTGGCATTGTCACTGCTGTTTCATCACAACAGTTATGGCCCGGATATGGTGGGTAAAGATAAGAAATTTCTTTATGTATTGCCGTTAGCCCTGTTTTTTATCAACCAACCACGGTTGATAAAATTGTTTGGAATCGGCTTCTTAGCGGCTAACGCGCTGGCATTAGTCGGTACACTGGCCGTTGGGGTGTTACACATTCCCATTGGCAATGTAGATCCAACCAATCCGACTATCTTTAAACTGCAAATTACCCAAAACTTCTTTATGGCTTTGGCCGCCATGTTGTGGCTGGCGCTGGCCTTTAAAAATCAGGGCTGGAAACGCTGGGGGTATGGCTTGCTGGTGGCAGCGGCGAGCTACAGTATTCTGTTCTTGGTATTGGGGCGAACCGGTTATGTGGCATTAGTTGTTGGGCTAGGGATATGGTTATTCTTCTCTCTGGGGCGCCGCCAACGCTGGCTATTGGTAGTGTTAGGGGCGATAGCCTTTGCTGCACTACTACTGATACCCAATAAAGCGACCGACCGTATCGTGCAGGGTGTCGATGAGATAAAAGTCTGTATGGCCGCATCTGCGGATGATGTAAATGATGCTTGTCGTAGTTCGATGGGGCAACGTTCGGCCTTTGCCATTGAAGCGGTGCGGCTAATTAAAGAGTCACCTATTCTGGGGCACGGTGCTGGTGGCTTCTATTATGAGAACCCAGAGATCAATTACAAAATCAATAATCCACACAACCAATATCTGTTGGAAACAATCCAATCAGGCTTTGTTGGCTTAATTATCTTTTTGGCATGGATTGTTTGTTGTTATCGCGTTATTTGGCAACAAACACCGGTTTTACGCAATGTACTACTGGCTGTATTGACCAGTTATATGGCGTGTAATTTCTTTAATTCATTCCTGCTGGACTCATCTGAAGGCCATCTATTTATGATCTTCGTGGCAATTTTGGCGGGCTATTCAGTGACAGAGACGCAGCATGTATCGGATAAGCAATTGACATAACAGTGTACAAATTTCTGCGAATTTGACGTGCTATAAAACGGCTCCCAATGGGGGCCGTTTTTGTTGATTCCGTCATGATGATGCATGCTTTGAAGCTAAAAAGTGAATTTTAACGGAAAGGCTGACATCTCTATTTGAAATCGGAGGTCTTTAATAAAATGTACATATTACACACTA